>DASTKF010000195.1:0-3122 GCA_035716065.1 Gaiella sp. | reverse complement strand
AACATCCGCCGGTGCCCGACGATGTCACCGAGGCGCCCTCCCAGGAGCAGGAAGCCGCCGAAGGTCAGCAGGTAGGCGTTCACGATCCACGCGAGCGACTCCTCCGAGAAGCCGAGGTCCTCCCGGATCGACGGGAGCGCCACGCCGACGATGGTCACGTCGAGCACGATCATCAGGTCGCCCAGGCAGAGGACGATCAGCGCGAGCCAGCGGGTGCGGTTGTCGGCGACGGTCATCGGTTGGGCTCCTTCCGGGAGTTCACGAGCGGTCTCTGAGGGTTGGACGCCCGGTCGCCGGAGAACTCATCGCCACGGCGCCGATGAGTTGCACCGGCTGTGACCGTCCAACCTCCGATGGCCCTGGATGCGCCACGCACGCTCGAGCTCGCCGTCCAGGGGCCGATCGACCGCAGCGACCTGCCGGGGCTCGCGGCACGGGTCTGCGCGCTCCTCGAGGCGAGCACGGCCGACATCGCGGTCTGCGACGTACGCGGCGTCGAGCCCGACGCGGTCACCGTCGACGCGCTCGCCCGGCTGCAGCTCGCCGCGCGCCGCCACCGCTGCCGCGTGATCCTGCGCAATGCCTCGGCGGAGCTCCGCGACCTCGTCGCCTTCATGGGGCTCGAGGACGTGTTGGCTCCTACCCCTCGAGACGGGCAGGCAGGCCGAACAGCGGGAACACCCGCTCGGTGTCGAGGAAGAACGTGAGCTCGACGATCACGCCCGCCTCGACCTCGACGACCTGGAGCGCCCAGGGATCGAAGCCGGAGTCGGTCTCGCTCGGCTTGTACTGACCGAACGCCGGCGACCCGTTCGCCGTGCCCGCGGGGATCACGCGTGAGCCCTTGCAGCCGATGCCGGGGCCGTACCACCACGTGAAGATGTCGTCGCGGCCGCGCAGCCACAGGTCATACGGCGGCATCGACTGCGTCGCGTCCTCGCGGATCAGCGACGTCAGCGCGTCGAGGTCGTAGCGCTCGAAGGCGTCGACGTAGCGGGCGAGCAGCTCCGCATCCGCCTGCTCGACCGATGGTGAGGTCGTGCTCGCCGCGAGGTCGCTCGCGTCGAGCGTCGCCCGTGCGCGCTGGAGCGCGCTGTTCACGGACGCCACGCTCGTCTCGAGCAGATCCGCTGCCTCCGAGGCCTTCCAGCGCAGCACCTCGCAGAGGATCAGGACGGCTCGTTGTCGCGGCGGGAGATGCTGGAGCGCGGCGACGAACGCGAGCCTCACGGTCTCGCGCGCAGCCGTGACCTCGGCCGGGTCGCCGTCCGGAACGATCAGGGCTTCCGGCACCGGCTCGATCCAGGTCACCTCGGGCAGCGCGTTCAGGTTCGACACGACGGGCTCGCGGGAGGGCCCGAGATCCATGGGTCGCGCGCGCCGCTCCCTGCCGGCGATCGAGTCGAGACACACGTTCGTCGCGATCCGGTAGAGCCAGGAGCGGAGTGCGGCGCGACCTTCGAACCGGTCCAGCGCCTTCCAGGCGCGAAGCATCGTCTCCTGCACCGCGTCCTCGGCCTCGAACGGCGAGCCGAGCATCCGGTAGCAGTAGCCGGTCAGCTCGCGGCGGTAGAGCTCGAGCTCCTCGACCCGTGCGGGCGTGGCGACACTCACACGTCCATCGTACGAGTCCGCTCGATGCCGCCGTGGTTCGGCTACCCGCACCCTGGGCATCCACGTCGGTGCGTTGAGAGCGCAAGTGACACAGTGTCACTTGCGCTCTCAACTCAGCGGCGGGTTACTTCGCGGCCGCGCCCTCGCCCACACGGGTCGCAGGCGCGGGGACGATGCGGATGTACGGCTTGGGCTCCTCCCAGCCGTCCGGCCAGATCTCGCGCGCCTGGTCGTTCGAGACCGAGCCGGCGATGATCACGTCCTCGCCCGGGACCCAGTTGACGGGCGTCGAGACCTTGTGGTCGGCGGTCAGCTGGAGCGAGTCGATGACGCGGAGCACCTCGTCGAAGTTCCGCCCCGTCGTCATCGGGTAGACGAGCACCAGCTTGATCTTCTTGTCCGGGCCGATCACGAACACGTTGCGGACGGTCTGGTTGTCGGCCGCCGTCCGGTCGGTGGGATCACCCGACACGTCGGCGCCGAGCATCCCGTACGCCTTCGAGATGGCGAAGTCGGCGTCGCCGATGATCGGGTAGTTGGGCGCGTGCCCCTGCGTCTCCTCGATGTCGCGCACCCAGTCCTCGTGCGCGCCGGTCGGGTCGACGGAGAGGCCGATGATCTTCACGCCCCGGCGCTCGAACTCGGGGTTGATCCGCGCCATGTAGCCGAGCTCCGTCGTGCAGACGGGCGTGAAGTCCTTCGGATGCGAGAAGAGCACCGCCCACGAGTCGCCGATCCAGTCGTGGAAGGAGATGCGTCCCTCGGTGGTGTCGGCCTCGAAGTCCGGTGCGGTGTCGCCGATCGTCAGTGCCATTCCGTCCTCCCGGTTCGAACGCCGCGCGCTGTCCGCGCGGCGAGTGTGCTGGCGTCAACGCGTGCGCCAATCCGATTCTTCCACAATTGAAGCATTGGGACGCGGCCTCGCGTGGAGGCCGCGTCCCACATGCGTGTCTCAGAGGATGCCGCGGTCCGCGAACGCGGCCGTGACCGCGTTCGCCGTCCCCTGGCCGTACAGGGCCTTCGCCGCGGCGACGATGTCGCTCGCGAGCGCCGGCATCGTGCCGCCGTCGAAGCCGAACTGGCCCTGGAGGATCGCGGTGTCGGCCTTCACGTTGCCGATCGCGTTGCGGATGTCCCAGAGCGCCTGCGACCAGATCTCTCCGTCGGCGTGCACCTCGCCGACGAGGTCGGCCGGGTACGTCTTGCCCTCGTCGAGGCGTCTGAGGCAGTGCGGCTCGGACGAGGTGTACGACGTCGAGTCCCAATCCGCGACACACGCGGGATCGGCAGCCGGGGCACCGTCGACGACCTCCGTGACGGTCACGGCCCAGTAGTCGCCGAAGCCCTCGCTGATCGCGCCGGCCTGCTCGGTCGAGAACTGGAAGCCCTGCGAGAAGTGGATCGCGTGGCCGTACTCGTGGAGGATCACCTCGGCGTCCTCGGCGTCGTCGACGCCGCCCTTGCCGAAGCGGATCTCGTCCTGCTTGTCGGTCGCGAACGAGTTGTCC
>DASTKF010000194.1:0-5006 GCA_035716065.1 Gaiella sp. | reverse complement strand
GGCCCGCCGTGCGGTACTCGTCGATCGTCGACTCGTTGTGGATCGCGTTGACGAGGCGCTCGTAGGCGAGGAAGAGAAGCGCCATGCCCGGCGCCTCGTAGATGCCCCGGCTCTTCGCCTCGATGATCCGGTTCTCGATCTGATCCGACATGCCGAGGCCGTGGCGGCCACCGATCGCGTTCGCCGCGAGTACGAGCTCGACGCGGTCGTCGTACGCGACGCCGTCCAGCGCGACGGGCCAGCCCTCCTCGAAGCGCACGCTGACCGTCTCCGTCGCGATCTCGACCGCCGGGTCCCAGTGGGCCACGCCCATGATCGGCTCGACGATGTGCATCGAGCGGTCGAGGAGCTCGAGCTCCTTCGCCTCGTGCGTCGCGCCCCAGATGTTCGCATCGGTCGAGTACGCCTTCTCGACGCTCGCGCGGTACGGAAGTCCTCGCTCGACGAGCCACTCGCTCATCTCCTTCCGGCCGCCGAGCTCCTCGACGAAAACGGGGTCGAGCCAGGGCTTGTAGATCCGCAGCGCCGGATTCGCCAGCAAGCCGTAGCGGAAGAAGCGCTCGATGTCGTTGCCCTTGTACGTGGAGCCGTCGCCCCAGACGTCGACCCCGTGCTCGCGCATCGCGTGCACGAGCATCGTCCCCGTCACCGCGCGCCCGAGCGGGGTCGTGTTGAAGTACGTCTTCCCGCCGGACGAGACGTGAAAGGCCCCGCAGCGGAGCGCGACAAGACCCTCGTGGACGAGATGCGGGCGGCAGTCGACGAGGATCGCCTCCTCGGCGCCGACCTCCTTCGCGCGTGCGGGAACACCGGCCACGTCGGTCTCGTCGTACTGGCCGAGGTCGGCCGTCAGGGCGTACGGCACCGCGCCCTTCTCGCGGATCCAGGCCACGGCCACGGTCGTGTCGAGCCCACCCGAGAACGCGATCCCGACGCGCTCACCGACGGGGAGCGAAGTGAGGACGCGCGTCACGGGACGCAGCGTAACGGGAGTCCGCCGAAGGCCGCTGCCCACGCCGGTCTCACGCCCTTGCGATGCCAGTTGACAGGGCCGTGTCAGACACCCGTTCCTGTCAAGTCGTCCGCTTTGGCCACGTCCGAAGGACCCGAGCGTGGCCGGCTGTTCGCTCGAGATGCAGGGAGAACCCGCCTGTGGAGCGATTGGCACAGAGTCGGCACATTGCCCTTGACAGAGATCGGTGTCTGACACCGGTTGAAGGCCCGCGACTGACCATCGCCCCGGGGGGCGGTAGAGTTGCGCCATGCGCACGTACGCCATCTGGGGCACCGCGACGTCGCCCGAGCACGAGGCCTGGGTGCGCTCGGTGGGCTCCGCGTTCGAGAGTGACGGCTTCACGCTGGTGGACGACATCGCGGACGCCGACTTCGTGCTCAACATGTTCGACGCGCAGGACCCGAAGGCGTTCCGGCGCCAGTCGCGCGGCACCTACTCCGCCTCGTTCTACGAGCTCGACTCGATGCCGGAGGACGTCCTCAAGACGAGCTACCCGATGCTCGTCCGCACGCTCGCGAACGTCGTCGTGCTGCACGTTCCCGGCCGGGGCGTGTGGTTCACGACGATGGAGCGCGGGACGTACAAGATCTCCGACGACCCCCGTGAGGTCTTCGAGCGGCTCGCCCCGCTCGCGAAGTCGAAGCTCGTGATCGACAACGAGTTCCTCGCCGACCTCGAGCCCGAGTTGTGGGACGGCGACGAGGTGACCGCGGACATCGGCGCAGCCGGCAAGCGCATGCAGGAGCTCGACCTCCTGCCCGCCCCCTTCCCCGTCCACGAGTACCTCGACGAGCGCGACCTCCGGCACGTGATGCGGCTCTACCAGGTCGGCGGCCTCTCCTACGGGAACCTCTCGGCGCGCAAGGACGCGACGCGGTTCTGGATGAGCGCGAGTGGCGTCGACAAGTCGCAGCTCGAGATAGCAGGGCGCGACATCCTGCTCGTGACGGGCTACGACGAGCCGAACGCGAAGATGATCATCAGCGTGCCGCCCGGCATCGAGCCGCGTCGCGTCTCCGTGGACGCGATCGAGCACTGGATGATCTACCAGGCTCACCCCGACGTCGGCGCGATCCTCCACGTCCACGCCTGGATGGAGGGAATCGCGGCGACGGACATCAACTACCCGTGCGGCACCCAGGAGCTCGCCGAGTCGGTCGCCGACCTGATCGACCGCGAGCCCGACCCGGCGCACGCGGTGATCGGCCTGCGAAACCACGGCATCACCGCGACCGGCGACAGCCTCGTGGAGATCCTCGACCGCATCGAGTCGAGCATCCTCCGTCAGGTGCCGATGACGTAGCGCGCCCGCCGCTACCCAGAGTGTCAGGTCGACGTGCGCCGCACGCGCCACACCGTCAGCACCGCGAGCAGCGGGACGATCACGAGGTCGTTGACGAGACACCAGACGCACCACGCATCGATCACGAATGCCTGAAGCACGATCAGGTAGACGACGAAGCCGACCGCGGTCAGCGCGATCGCAGCCGCAAGCGTCCGGGCGAGCTCGCTGTCCCAGACGACGAGGGCCAGCACCGCGACGTATCCGAGCAGCCCGAGCAGCGCGACCGGGATCCCGAGGAGCTCCGCGTACGACGAGTCCTGCACGGTCTCGCAGCCGCCCCCGGCCGTGCAGATGAGCGCCTCCGGCTCGTAGTGGACGTACGTGAGGTAGCCGGCGACCGCGACGCCGGCGAGCGCGACGAGCGCCACGCCGGCTCGAAGCGCGCGATCGCTCACCTCTAGCTCGAGAGCGCGTCGTCCAGGATCGAGCCGAACGCGCTCGGGTCGAACGAGCTCGGGTTCACCTGGTAGGGCTGCTGGTCGCCGACCTGGACGTAGAACGTCGGCGTGCCCTGGATCTGCTTCTGGTTCGCCTCGTCTGCCATCGAGTTCGCCTGCTGCAGCGTCACGGCGCTGCCCGCGTCCTTCTTGAGCTTCGCCCAGTCGAGCCCGAGTCCCGTAGCGATCTTCTCGAGGAGCGCATCCGTGACCCAGCCGGAGTTCTCGTCGCCCTGGTTCGCGTACAGCGCGTCCTGGAACTGCCACAGCTTGCCCTGCTCTCCTGCGGCAAGCATGTAGAGGAGCGCCTTCTCCGAGTCGGGCCCGAGGAATGCCATCCCGACCATTCGGAGCTTCACCTTTCCCGGTCTGACGTAGCTCTCCACCACACCCGGGAATCCCTCCGCCTGGTAGCGGCGGCAGATGGGGCACTGGAGGTCCTCGAACTGGATCAGCGTCACCTTCGCCTTCGGCGCGCCGAGAACGGCTCGGTCCTGCGGAATCCCGTCGATCAGCGTGGCAGCCTCCTCGATGCCGCTGACCTCGCCCGATCCCCCACCGCCGTTCGAGTCACCGCCGCGGAGCAGCAGGCTCGCGCCGACCAGCACGAGGACGACCGCTGCGGCCGCGCCCGCGGCGATCAGGAGGTTCCTGTTCCCCGATTGCTTGCGGGGCGGCGGCTTGCGAGGCTTCGGAGGCATCGGCCGTCAGTCTGCCTGCGGGTGCCTGGGTGCGGTTCTGGAACCGTCCATCTCACGGGACCAGCTGGAGGGGCAGCTCGACGACGTGGAGCGGGCGCCCGTCCTCGGCCGAGGACTCGTACGCGACGACCGTCACGGGGCCAGTTCCGTCGGGGAGCGCGACCTCGGTGTCGAACGTGCCCCGGGTCCCAGTCCCCGAGGTCGCAGTCGTGAAGGTCCGCTTCAGGAGCTTCCCGTTCGCGCCGCGCACGTCGATGGAGACGGTCGCCTCGAACACGTTCGCCGTCCCGCGCAGACGAATCGGGCTTCGCACCGTGTCGCCGGGAAGCGGCGACTCGACGAGGATCTGCGGCGTCTGCTCCTCGATCGCGCGCCGTCCGACCGGCGGGTCGACAACGACGCCTTCACCACCGACTGCCTGGACCGGCTCCCCATCGATGCGGAACGCGACCCGCTCGATCGTCGGGAACCGGGTCAGCGTCGCGACGATCTGAGCGACGCGACCGAGCATCGACGCGCTGCCACCACCATCGTCGAACGTCCCGTCGACGTCTACGGTCGCCACCCCGTCCGAGAGCGAAATGTCGCGCAGGGCCGTCCCGCTCGGGATCGCGGTCGCGAGCCCGTCCGCGCGCTCGCCGGCCGTCGGCCCTTTCAGCAGCTCGGTGAGCGCCGCGCGCGCGACGGCGGGTGTCGATTCGATCGTCCGCCTCACCGGGCTGACCTTCCCGTCCCGGAGGAGGTAGACGGCGACCGAAGACATCACCGGGCGCGTCTCCGTGGCGGTGGTCGTCGTCGACCCGGTCGCGGTCTCTGCTGTCGAGCCGCCGTCGCACCCTGCCGCAAGCAGCGCACAGAGCATCGCGACGGTTGCGGTCGGGCGGATCGGCAGACGGGTCATCGCGCGCATGGTGCAGGCGAGATGTTCGGAAATCACTCGGCGGCTTCGCGCGCGAGCGCGGCGAGCGTCCGGCCGACGATCGGCGCGAACTTGAAGCCGTGTCCCGAGCACGCGGACCCGACGACGACTCGGCCGTGTCGCTCGAGAACGAACTCCTCGTCGGATGTATTCGTGTAGAGGCACGTCTCCGCACCGAGCGTCTCGCCCGCTTCCGGAAAGCGCGAGGCGACCCAGCCCGCCGTCCAGGCCGCAACGCTCTCGTCCGGGCCTTCCTCCGCATCGGGATCCGCGACCGGGCCCGAGTGATGGAGCCCTGCCTTGAGGCCCTTCCCCGGCGCCGCAAGCGAGAAAGCGGACTGCCCGACGCGCGCGATCCCTTCCTCGCCCTTCAGCGGCAAGCTGCCGGAGTCGATCACGGGTGGCAGGCGCTCGGCGCCTGGCACGTCGACGTACACCACCGTCTCGCGCGTCGGTACCACGGGGAGCTCGATCCCGACGCCGGCGAGGAGCTCCGGTCCCCAGGCGCCGGCGGTCACGACGACGGCTCGTGCCCGCAGCTCCCCGCGGTCGAGCGTCAGCGTCACCGACCCGCGGTCCGCTGCCAGGG
>DASTKF010000193.1:0-2322 GCA_035716065.1 Gaiella sp. | reverse complement strand
CGAGCAGGCCTTGCTCGGGCCGCACCGCCTGCCCTTCGAGCTCGGGCAGGCCGACGGCGGCGAGGAGCACGGCGTCCGCCTCGCGGCACGCGGCGAGCGTCTCGTCGGGGAGCGGCGTGCCTTGCGCAAGAATCGCGTTGCCCCCGAACGCGTGCTCATCGTGCGCGATCCCGAGCGCCTCCAGCACGCGAATCGCCTCGCCCGTCACCTCGGGCCCGATCCCGTCGCCGGGAAGGACGGCGACGGTCACGCGATTCCGTGGGCGTGCTCGTACGCCGCAATCGCGTCCTCGTGCTGCAGCGTGAGGGCGATCTCGTCGAGGCCGTGCAGGATCCGGTCGCGTGTCGTCTCGTCGAAGTCGAACGGCACCTCGCGCCCGTCGGGGGCGACGATCACGCGCCGCTCGAGATCGACGCTCATCTCCGAGCCAGAGTCGAGGTCGACGCTCTCCATCAGCCTCTCGACCTCGTCGGCGGGAAGCGCGATCGCGAGCATCCCGATCTTCCCTGCATTGGTGCGGAAGATGTCGCCGAACGACGGGGCGATGACTGCGTCGAACCCGTAGTCCTGCAGCGCCCAGGCGGCGTGCTCACGTGAGGAGCCGCAGCCGAAGTTGCGGCCTGCCAGCAGGATCGACGCACCGCGGAACTCCTGCCGGTTGAGCTCGAAGCCGGGGCGCTCGGCGCCGTCCTCGTCCAGGCGCCAGTCGTAGAAGAGGAACTGCCCGTACCCGGTGCGCTCGATGCGCTTCAGGAACTGCTTGGGGATGATCTGGTCCGTGTCGACGTCCGGGCGGTCGAGGACGGCGACCCGTCCCGTCACCTCGCCGAGCGGCTTCATGCGGTCACCGGCTCGCGGTCCAGCGTGCGCACGTCCACGAACCTCCCGTGGAGCGCGGCCGCGGCGGCCATCTGCGGGCTGACGAGATGCGTGCGTCCGCCCCGACCCTGGCGGCCCTCGAAGTTTCGGTTCGACGTCGAGGCGCAACGCTCGCCCGGGGCAAGGATGTCCGGGTTCATGCCGAGGCACATCGAGCATCCGGCGAGGCGCCACTCGAAGCCGGCGTCGAGGAACACGCGATCGAGCCCTTCCTCCTCGGCCTGCCGGCGCACCGTCGCCGAGCCGGGAACGACCAGCGCCTTCACGCGCTCGTCGACCGTGTGTCCCGCGACGATCGCCGCCGCGGCGCGCAGGTCCTCGATGCGCGCGTTCGTGCAGGAGCCGATGAAGACCCGGTCGACGCGAATGTCCTCTATGCGCTGGCCGGCGCGGAGGTCCATGTACCGCAGCGCCCGCTCCGCCGCGATCCTGTCGTCCGCGCCGTCGAACGAGGCCGGGTCCGGAACGGCTCCCGTGACCGGGACCACCATGCCGGGATTCGTGCCCCAGGTGACCTGCGGGACGAGCTCCGTGACGTCGACGACGACGTGGGTGTCGTACTCCGCGCCCGGGTCGCTCGCGAGCGAGCGCCAGTCCTCGACGGCGCGCTCCCAGGCCGCCCCCTTCGGCGCGTGCTCGCGTCCCTCGAGGTAGGCGAAGGTCGTGTCGTCGGGCGCGATCATCCCCGCCCGCGCGCCCCACTCGATCGACATGTTGCAGACGGTCATGCGCTCCTCCATCGAGAGCGTGCGGATCACGTCGCCCGCGTACTCGACGACGTAGCCGACGCCGCCGCCGACTCCCACCTGGCCGATCGCGCCGAGGATCACGTCCTTCGCGGTCAGCCCCGGGGGCAGCTCGCCGGCGAGCTCGAGGAGCATGGTCTTCGGCCGCTGCTGGGAGAGCGTCTGGGTGGCGAGCACGTGCTCGACCTCGGACGTGCCGATCCCGAAGGCGAGAGCCCCGAAGGCGCCGTGCGTCGAGGTGTGGCTGTCGCCGCAGACGATCGTCTTGCCCGGCTGCGTCAGCCCGAGCTCGGGCCCGATCACGTGGACGAGGCCCTCGTGGCCCGACCCCGTCCCGTAGAGGCGCACGCCGAACTCCTCGCAGTTCGCGCGCAGCGCGTCGAGCTGCGCCTTTGCCATCGGATCGGTGATCGGCCCCGGCAGCGTCGGGACGTTGTGGTCCATCGTCGCGACGGTCAGGTCCGGCCGCCGAACGCGCCTGCCGGCGAGGCGGAGCCCCTCGAACGCCTGCGGCGAGGTCACCTCGTGAACGAGGTGGAGATCGACGTAGAGCAGCGCCTGGCCGTCCTCCTCGAGGACGACGTGGCGTTCCCAGACCTTCTCGAAGAGGGTCTTCGCCATCCTGCCAGCGTACCCCGGAGACGCTACGCGGCAGCCTGCCGCGCGTCGAGGAACGCGTCGGCGTCGGCAGTGATGT
>DASTKF010000192.1:0-10666 GCA_035716065.1 Gaiella sp. | reverse complement strand
GCTCGTGCGGGTCTACCTCGCGAACCTCACCGAGTTCGACCTGATCAACTCGTTCCACCTCCACGCCGACTTCTTCCGCTACCAGCCGACGGGCACCGGCGACCACTGGGAGTACACCGACACGGTGATGCAGTGCCAGGGCCAGCGGGGCGTGCTCGAGATCAGCTTCGCGCACGCCGGGACGTTCATGTTCCACGCGCACCAGTCCGAGTTCACCGAGCTCGGCTGGATGGGCTACTTCCAGGTCGAGGAGGGCTGATGGAGTCGCGCGCCGAGCCGGCCGGGGGGCTCGCCTGGCGGCTCTGGGCACTCGTCCCGCTCGTCGGCCTCGCGCTCGCCGTGACGCTCGTCGTCTCGGTCGGCGACCGCGTCGTCGATCTCCTCGGGGGCAGCCCCCCGCCGGCCGACGCGTTCGACGTGCGCCGCGTCGAGCTTCGGTCCGGTGAGATCCGCGTCCTCGTGCGAAACCCGCAGCGCGACGACCTGACGATCGCCTCGGTGACGGTCGACGACGCCATCGTCCCGTTCACGCTCGACGGCCCGGCGACGCTCGGGCGGTTGCGGTCGAGCACGATCGTCGTGCCGTACGACTGGATCCCGGACGAGCCTCTCGCCGTCGGCGTCACGAGCTCGACGGGGATCGAGACGACCCACGAGCTCGCCGCCGCGGTGCTCACGCCGGAGCCCGGCGCGCGCGGCTTTCTCGGCTACGGCCTCATCGGGCTCCTCGTCGGCGTCGTGCCGGTTGCGCTCGGCCTTCTGTGGCTGCCCTCGCTGCGCCGGGCGAGCCCCTCCTGGATTGCCGCCTTCATGGCGCTCACGGCGGGGCTGCTCACGTTCCTCGGCGTGGAGGCGCTGTTCGAGGCACTCGAGCTCCAGGCGGCGCTTCCTGCGGCCTTCGGCGGTCCAGGGCTCGTCCTCCTCGGCCTCGCCGCGAGCGCGCTCGGGATGACGTTCCTCGCGTCACGCCTCTCGCGTGGGAGAGTCGGCGCCAGCGGCCTGGCGCTCGCCGCGCTCGTCGCCGTAGGGATCGGCGTCCACAATCTCGGCGAGGGCCTCGCGATCGGGACCTCGTTCGCGACCGGTGAGCTGCAGCTCGGCGCGTTCCTCGTGATCGGGTTCATGGTGCACAACGTCACCGAGGGTCTCGGCATCGCGGCGCCGGCGACGCGGGCGCGAGTGACGCTCTGGCAGCTCGCGGCGCTCGCCCTCGTTGCCGGTGCTCCGGCGATCCTCGGCACCTGGATCGGCGGCTACGGCTCGAACGACCTGCTCACACCGGTGTTCTTCGCGCTTGCGGCGGGCGCGGCCCTCCAGGTCGTGGTCGAGGTCGCGCGCTACGTCGCACGCGTGGCGCCGGGCGGGCTCCGCTCGGGCTGGGCGGTGGGCGGGTATCTCGCGGGCATCGCCGCGATGTGGGCGACGGGGCTCCTGGTCGGGTGACCGCGGAGGGCCAGGAGCGCGCAAGCGACACGGAGCCGGCGCAAGCGCCACGGGCGCACGACCGCTCGGCGCCGGTCCACCCGCTCGACGACGTCCTCCCCGGCGAGGCGCGCGTCTTCGAGGCGGCGCAGGAGTCGCTCGCGGGGCGCAGGCGCGGCGCACGGGGGCTCTGGCCGTTTCTCGGGCCGGCGTTCGTGGCGGCGGTCGCCTACGTCGACCCGGGCAACTTCGCGACGAACATGGCCGGTGGCGCGCAGTTCGGCTACCTCCTGCTCTGGGTCATCCTGATGGCGAACCTGATGGGGATGGTGGTCCAGTCGATGAGCGCGAAGCTCGGGATCGCCACGGGGATGAACCTGCCGGAGGTCTGCCGCGAGCGGTTCTCGCGCAGGACCAGCATCGGGCTCTGGCTCCAGGCGGAGCTGATCGCGATGGCGACCGATCTCGCCGAGTTCATCGGCGCGGCGATCGGCCTCAACATCCTCTTCGACATCCCGCTCTTTCCCGCGGCGCTGATCACGAGCGCGGCGGCGTTCGCGATCCTCGCGCTGCAGGCGCGCGGCTTCCGTCGGCTCGAGGCGGTGATCGCGGCGTTCATCGGCGTGATCGTGGTCGCGTTCGCCGCGCAGGTCTTTCTCGCCGATCCCGACCCGGCGCAGGTCGCGCAGGGGTTCATCCCTGGCTTCGAGGGCTCGGAGAGCGTCCTGCTCGCCGTGGGGATTCTCGGCGCGACGGTGATGCCGCACGTGATCTATCTCCACTCCGCGCTCACCCAGCACCGCGTCGTCGGCGCGAGCGAGGAGGAGAAGCGGCGGATCTTCCACTTCGAGCTCGCGGACGTCGTGATCGCGATGGGGATCGCGGGGATCGTGAACATGAGCATGCTCGTGATCGCCGCGGCCGTGTTCCACGAGAACGGGCTCACCGAGGTGGGCGACGACCTCGCGCAGGTGGCGGACGAGCTCGGGGTGCATCTCGGGCACCACGCGGACCTCCTCTTCGGCATCGCGCTGCTCGCGTCGGGGCTCTCGTCGTCGAGCGTCGGGACGCTCGCCGGTCAGGTGGTGATGCAGGGCTTCATCCGGCGCAGGATCCCGTTGTTCCTCCGGCGGGCGATCACGATGGCGCCCGCCCTCGTGATCATCGCCGTCGGGATCGACCCGTCGCGAGCGCTCGTCCTGAGCCAGGTCGCGCTCTCGTTCGGGATCCCGTTCGCGCTGATCCCGCTCCTGCTGTTCTGCCGCGACCGCTCCGTGATGGGCTCGCTCGTCAACCGGCGCGCCACGACCGTCGTCGCTGCCGTGATCGCCGTGCTCATCATCGGGCTCAACGCCTTCCTGCTCGAACAGACGCTGTTGTAGGCAGGGCGTCAGCCGGCGACGCGATCCCGGGCGACGAGGCGGCTGATCCGTCGGCGCTCCTCCGCGCTCGTGAAGCCGAGGAAGCCGAGCGCCAGTGGATAGGAGGCCGTCAGGACGGCCGCGGCCGCGAGCCCGACGTCGAGCTCCTTGCCTGCCGCCGCCAGAGCCACGGCCGCGAGGGCCGCCGTCGCGACCCTGCGCCACTGGTAGGGCACCGGGTAGATCTTCTGCGACCACCACGCCATTCCCACGGCCATCGTCGAGTACGCCGCGACCGTGGCGATCGCGGCGCCCATCATCCCGTAGGCGGGGATCAGCGCGAAGTTCAGCGCGATGTTCACCACGGCCGCTGCGCCGGTCACGACCCAGTTGAACTGCGTCCGCCGCGCGCGCCCCACGCCGATCGCGATCACGATGTACGCGCCGTAGGAGACCGTCGCGAAAGCAAGTGGGCCGACGACGCGCTCGGAGTCGGCGAACCGAGGCGCGGCGAGGAGGTCGACGAGCCAGGGCGACAGGAGCGTCAGCGCGAGCGCCATCCACGCCGTCACGACCGTGAGGTAGGTGAGGACGTACGCGTAGGTGCGCCGGGCCTCGCGCTCGTCGCTGATCGAGTAGGCGAACGCGGGCCACGCCATCCGGAACGCCGTCAGGAGCAGCACCATCGCCGACGCGACGCGCACGCCGACGGAATAGAGGCCGGCCTCGGACACGTTCGCGAGCTTCACGAGGAAGAAGCGGTCGGAGAAGTTCGTGATCCAGAGGAAGAGCGCGGTCGGCACGAGCGGCAGGCCGAAGTGGTTCATCTCGCGCAGGAGCTGGCGGTCGAACTGCAGGCCGAGCTGCTCGCGGCGGTAGCCGAGCAGCGCGAGGTAGACGATCAACGTGCCGCTGAAGTTCCCGACGATGACCCCGAGCGCTCCCTCCTCCATCCCGACGACGAGGAGCAGCGTCAGGCCGATCGTGATGAACACGTTCGCGAGGCTCGCGCAGACGAACGCGATCGACCGCTCCTCCACCCGGAAGAGCGAGGTCATCTGCTCGTAGTTGACCGTGGCCCAGAGGGCGACGCCGGCCGCGCGAACGAGGTTCGCGGCGCTCGTCGTGCCGAAGAGCAGCGACGAGACCGGGCTTGCGAAGACGAGCAGCAAGGCAAGGCCGAGGGTGCCGCCGCCCATCGTGAACCAGAAGGACGTGCGCAGCACGCGAAGCCGGCCCGCGTCGTCGTCGACGTCGAAGTAGAAGCGGAAGAACGCGCTCGTGATCCCGGCGCGCAGCATGAGGCCCATGACGGTCGTCAGCGCGAGGAGCGTCTCGATCTTCCCGTAGTCGGACGGGGTCAGGTAGCGCGTGTAGAGCGGCAGCAGGATCACCGCTATCACCCGCGACACGAGCCCACCGATGCCGTAGATCGCGGAGTGGCGACCCAGGCGGCGGAGCTGTGCCGCGAGGCCGGGCTGCGCCTCCCCCCGCTCCGCGGCCGCGAGCCCGGGGCCGGTGGGCATCGCCGAGTCGAGCTCGTCGTCCGACGTCGGAAGCGCCGACAGCAGGTCGCCGGGCTGGGGCCTCGACCGGGCCGGGACGGGCGCCGACCGATCGCGCGCCGGCTCGAGCACGGTCTCGTACACCCCGAGGAGCTGGTCGGTCACGCGGTCGAGGTCGTGGACGCGCTCGGCGTATTCGCGCGACGAGCGTCCGATCTCCTCGCGCCCGGACGGGCCGAGCGCGACGAGCTCGGCCAGGCGGTCGTGGAGCGTCTCCGCCGAGGCGTTCACGATCGGCACCGGCAGCCCGAACGCCTCCTCCGTGCGGCGCGTTGCCTCCTCGTGGAGGAACGTGACGACGGGCTTGCCGAGCGCCATGCACTCGATCGCGAAGAGGCCGTACCAGCCGGCGTTCAGCTGGTCGACGACGATGTCCGCGTCGCGGTACCGCTCGAGCGCCTCCCTGTGATGGAGCCCTTCGACGATCCGTAGCTCGACGTCGAGCCCCTCGCAGGCCCGGACGACGTGGTCGGTGCCCTTGCGGCGTCGTGACGAGGGGGCGTGGACGACGACGGGGCGGCGCCGTCCGGACGGCTGCGCGGGCGTCACGCGGGCGAGGTCGATGCCCGGCGGGATCACGGTCGCGTGGGGAACCCAGCGGATCGCGTCGTAGCTGCCCACGATCTCCGCGCCGGCCTTTCTCCCGTAGGCGAGCTCCTCCGGCGTCTTGCCGCGGATGTCCGAGCCGAGGTACTGCATCACCGAGCGCTTGCGCAGAGCGCGCAGGATCGGGAACTGGAGCGACTGCGGGACGAGCGTGAGGCCGAACGTGAAGTGGAACAGGTCGGTGCGCGGCAGCAGCTCGGCGAGCACCTTCCACTGGGCGAGCTGGCGCCGCACGAGCCCGCCCTCGAGCTCGAGCGAGCGGTCGGCCTCGGGGTGGAGCGTGTAGCGGTTGAAGACGACGAGCGACGCGTCGATGCCCCGCTGTCGCAGCGCCTGGACGTTCGTCCACGGGATCCCCGCAGTGTTGACCGGACAGTGGACGACACGGAGGGGGCGCTTGGGGGTCACGCGGCGAGGATACGCAGGTGTCCGGGAGGTGGCTTCGCCACGCTGGACGCTCGAGACTCAGCCCGATGGCAGACGGTCGAGGCGGTCGCGAACGCGTTGCGCCAGGACGAGGTAGGCCTGGTACCGGTGGTAGCGCGGGTGGGTGGGCTCCGCGATCGCCGATGTGCGCTCGCGGACGGTGGGCTCTCCGATCAGCTCACCGCGCCTGAACTGCTCGCGTGTCAGGTCGATGTCGATCCCGGTCGGGAACCGGTTCCACATGTGGGCCTCGACGCGCTCGCCGTCGCGGAAGACGTCCGCGCCGAGCAACTCACCGCCGAGAAGATCGTGGACGACGAGAGACGTGACGTCGCATTGGCCGCAGCTCGGGTTCTCCGGCGTCCAGTCGTTCTCGGCGTCCGCCGTGTCGCGGGCCCAGCTGTCGCGAATCGCAGCTTCCACCTGTGCCAGCGTCAGCGGGGGCAGGGATGGCGGCGTCGTGCTCAGGCGTCCCACTCCAGCTGGTCGAAGTAGCGGAGCGCCGTGCGGCCCGGCCTGATGCGCGCCGCATGTGCTGCGAGCTCCTCGTCCGAGACCTCGCCGAGCGCGCGCTTGACCCCGAGGTAGGGCAGGTTCAGGTCTTCCTGGTAGACGATCGTCGAGATGCGCGGGTTGACCTCGATGACGTGGTCGCCGACGAGCTGGATGTTGAAGAACCACTCGATCCCGAGCTCCTCGACGATCCGGTCGGCGATCTCCATCAGTGCAGGATCGTCGAGGGTCACGAAGTACATCGCGAGCCCGGCGCGCATCGCCTCGCGCGTCTTGGGGTGACCGAGCACGACGCGCTCGCCGTCGGCGATCCCGTCGATCGTGCGCTCGCCGCCCGTCGCCAGCTCCATCACGAGCAGGTCGGGGCCGCCTTCCGCCGGGAGCAGCTCGACCGCTTCCTCGAGCCGCATCGCGACCGAGCCGGGGCGCTCGTGGAGGAGCTGGTGCGCCCGGTCGACCGTCGGGTCGAGGACCCGGAACCCGCGCGACCCGGACGAGAACACGGGCTTGAAGCAGACGGGCCGGTCGGGGTAGCCGAGCTCGTGGGCCGCGTCGGCCACCCGGGCGGCGCCGTTCACGCGCCGGAACTCCGGCGCCGGGACCCCGATGCGGTGCAGCAGGGCGTAGGTCTCGGCCTTGTCGTTCGAGCGGTGGATCGTGTCAGGCCGGGACACGAGCACGGGGACGGGGAACCGTTCGCGGTGCGCGGCGAGGCCCTCGAGGTCGAACGACGACTGGGGCAGGACGACGTCGACCCCCTCCCGCGCGACGACCTCCCGCATCGCGTCCGGAAATCCCGCGTCGGACCCGGCGGGAACGATGTGGAACGCATCGCAGAGATGGCGCCCGACAGAGCGCTCCGACATGTCCGTCCCGACCAGGCGCAGGTCGCGCTCGCCGTTCCGGCGGAGGGCGCCGACCAGCGCTGCGGTCCCCGGCGCGCCCGAGGCCGAGACCAGCACGGTGATCGGTCGAAGGCTCACGGGCACGTATCCAAGCAGCGGCGGTCGTCGGTTCTACGCGAGGTCGATGCGATCCTCGGCAAGCTGGGCCAGGCGTCGCTCGCGCTCGGCGTCGAGCATCGCACGCATGGTCGCCCCCATCGTCGAGCCTGGGTAGGCCCAGATCTCCGGATGCGTCAGCAGCTGGAGCCAGGGAAAGCCGCCGCTGCGGAGCTCCGCGTGCGGGCAGCCCGAGCGCCACCGCTGGTTCGAGTCGGAGCGGTAGGTCGGCGGGTGGAAGTACCCCTCCTGCATGACGTTCACCGCACCGGGGATCGGCGCAGTCATGTACTCCGGATCCGGGTTGTGCCAGGCGACGACGCGGTCGAACCGCTCGTCGAGCGGTGCAGTGGGGTAGACGGCGTGCAGGCCCACGCGGTGGCCGAGCTCGCGGAGCCTCGCTGTCGCAGAGACGCCTTCCGTCGAGGCGAGGTTGTAGAAGACGGACTCGGTCATGAGGAAGTACGTCGCGGACGCGCCCTCCTCCGCCTCGAGCGCGGCCATCCGTAGCGCCGCGTCGAGCGATAGGTCGACGTCGTGGCGGAGCAGGAGGTCGCCTCGCCGCGGCGGCTGGTCGAAGTGCGCGAACCGGTAGCCGCCCGTGCGGGCGGCCTGAAGCAGCTCGCGGTAGTGGTCCAGAGTGAACCCGCAGCTCATCGGGTCGCCAGCACCCAGTGAAACGTCGCCTCGCCCGCCGGCTCGTGGATCGTGACGAACTCGTCGCGTTCCAGCGCGAGCCCTGCCTGCGCGAGCAGCCGCCGGTTCTCCGTTGGCGCGAACCCCGCGAAGTACGTCGGCTGCCCGAGCCACTCGCCCGTCCAGCCGGGGAGATCCGTGGCTCCAAGTGTGGCGAGGAAGAGACCGCCGGGGACGAGCCAGCGGTGGACGCGCGCGAACAGGCCCGCGAGCAACTCCCGTGGGACGTGATTCAAGACGTAGAACGCCGCCACCGCGTCGACCGAGGCCGAGTCGAGCTCGAGCTCCGTGATGTCCCCGTGGACGAACTCCGCACCGGGGACCCGTTCGCGCGCGCGCCGGAGCTGCTCGACCGAGAGGTCGATTCCTGTGAGCCGGAAGCGTTCGGCCAGTATCCGCGTCTCATCCGTGCCTCCGCCGCAGCCGAGCTCGACCACGCGGGCGTCTCGAGGCAGTCTCGCGACGAGCTCGTCGCACCAGGCTGCCCGGGGATCGTCGGTGATCCCCGCCTTCCACGCCTCCCAGGTGTCGATCATCGCGTCGTAGCCCGCGGCGACGAGAGCCATGCGGGGGTCCGTCACGCGACCTCCACCTCGAGCAGGCCCGCTGCGTGCTCCGCCCGCTGCAGCGCTTCGATGGAAGTCGGTGCGGTCGCGATCACGTAGCCGCGACGATCGCCGTCGAGCCGGACGGGGCGGATCGTCTCGCCGACGGTGAGGTACGTCTCCGCCTGCACGACGCCGCGTGCGCCGAGCACGGCGTCGAGCGGGCCGATTCGCGTGACCGTTCCCGTGGGAAGCGGCCCGGGCGATGCGGTCAGAAAGCGGATCGCGAGCGGCTGGGAGAACCGCGGCACGGCGACCACGTCGGGAATCGGCTCGCCGAGCGCGAAGCGCAGCGCAAGCTCGACGAGGTCGACGCCGACGGCGTGGCGGACGAGGTCGGCCATCTGGCCGCCGGGAATCCGGGCGGCCACCTCGACCACCGAGACGCCGCCGTCGGGCGACGCGATCAGCTGCGGGAAGGCGATCCCGTCTCGGAGCCCGAGCGCGGCGACGGAGCGCTCCGCGACCCGCTCGGCGAGCCCGAGCTGGTCGGAGTGGATCGACGCCGGAAAGAGGTGGATCCAGCCCACGCCGAAGCCGGCGCCCTCCGGCCGCAGGCGGTCGGAGAGCGTCACCATTCGGGCGTCGCCGCTACGCACGACGACGATGCCGTTCATCTCGGTTCCCTCGACGAACCCCTCGAGAATCGCCTCGCGCCCGGGCGACTCGGCGAGCGCCGAGTGAAGGTGCGACTCGAGGTCGCCGGGGGTCTCGATCCGGAAGAGACCGCGCTGCCCTCCGGAGTCGACGGGCTTGAGGACGGCGGGCAGGCCGACCGTCTCCAGTGCAGCGCGTCCCTCCGCGAGATTGCGGACTGCCGCGAACGGCGGCTGTGGGATGCCTTCCTCTGCGAGCGTACGTCGCATCGCGATCTTGTGGGTCATGCGGTGGGCGACGCCCCTCCCGATCGTCGGCAGGCCGAGGCGCTCCGTCACGGCGGCGACGACGGGCACCGCCCGGTCGGCCGAGACCGTTAGCGCGCCGTCCACGTCGTGGCGGCGCGCGACGTCCACGACAGCGTCGACGTCCGCGAAGTCGACGACCTCGGATACGTCGGCGAGGGCGAGCCCGGGCGCCTCCGGGTTCCGGTCCACCGCGACGACGCGGAGGCCCCGCTCGCGCGCCTGCGCGATCGCGCGGCGCTGGTGGCGTCCCGCGCCGACGAAGAGGACGCTCGACACTGCGCGATCGTAGATGCGCGATCGTGGATGCGCGGTCGTGGCTGTGGAGCGATCGGCACGAACGCGGCACGAAGTCGTGTCCCATTGGTCTGTGTTGTCTCGTTAGGCTTTGAGCCGTGGGGAGGAGGTCGGCGGCCCGAGAGTGACGGGGTGCGACATGGCACGTTGTGACGGCAGCGGCCAAGCGGCGGAGGTCGAACGTCCGCGAAGCCCGGCCTTCAGCTGCCGCACGCTGTCGACCCTCCGCCGGGCGCGTCTACGATCCGCGGATGCCCTTGACGGGAAAGCGGATCCTCATCACCGGCGGCGCCGGGTTTATCGGGACGACGCTCGCGACCAGGCTCGTCGACGACAACGAGGTCGTCGCGGTCGACAACCTCCATCGCGACGCGCTCTCCGGGACCGACCTGGCAGACCACCCGAACTTCCACTTCGCGGAGGGCGACGTCCTCGACCTCGACCGGCTCACCGAGCTCGCAGCCGGCTGCACGCACTTCGTCCACGCGGCGGGCATCGCCGGCGTCGACACCGTGCTCACGAGCCCGGTCCGCACGATGCGCGTCAACGTGATCGGCACGTACAACGCGCTCGAGGCCGCTGTCGCGACACGGGAGACCGTGGAGCGCCTCGTCGAGTTCTCGACGAGCGAGGTGTTCGGCCAGCACGCCTTCAACGTCCAGGAAGGACATGTCACGACGATCGGCTCGGTCGGCGAGGCACGCTGGACGTACGCTGTCTCGAAGCTCGCCGGCGAGCACATGGCGCACGCGTATCACGCGGAGCTGGGGCTGCCGGCCGTGTCGGTGCGGCCGTTCAACATCTACGGCCCGGGCCAGATCGGCGGGGGCGCGATCCGCGCCTTCATCGAGGCGGCACTCGCGGGCCGCGATCTCGAGATCCACGGCGACGGCTCCCAGATCCGTGCCTGGTGCTACGTCGACGACATGGTCGAGGCCGTGCTGCTGGCCCTCGAGCACCCGTCGGCGGTGGGAGAGAGCTTCAACGTCGGCAACGCCCGCTCCGCTGTCACGATCTACGACCTCGCCACGCGCATCAAGCGGCTGACCGGCTGCCCCGGCGAGATCCGCTTCGTGCCGCAGCGCTACACCGACGTCGAGCTGCGGATCCCGAACGTCGCGAAGGCGCGGACGCTGCTCGGCTTCGAGGCGGAGGTCGAGCTCGACGAGGGGCTCGAGCGGACGATCGCGTGGTACCGCGCCCGGCTCGGCGCTCCGGCGTGACCGACCGCATCAGGCTCGCGAGGCCCGACATGGGGGAGGCCGAGCTCGC
>DASTKF010000191.1:0-12933 GCA_035716065.1 Gaiella sp. | reverse complement strand
CGTTCCGGCAGGCGCTGGCACCGCCGCGCGGACCGGTCTACCTCGAGCTTCCCGCCGACATCCTCTTCGCCGACGGCGACGCGGAGCCCGTCGCGATCCCGATCGAGGCGCCACGCGCCTTCCCCGACCCGCGCGAGCTGGACAAGGCGGCCGACCTCCTGAGCGCCGCCGAGCGGCCGGCCGTCGTCGCGGGCAGCGGGGTGTGGTGGGACGGCGCAGCGGCGGAGCTCGCCCGATTCGCCGAGGCCGGCCGCGTGCCCGTCTACCTGAACGGCTCGGGCCGCGGCTCGCTACCGCCCGGCCACGAGCTCTTCTTCCAGCACTCCCGGAGCACGGCGCTCGAGGAGGCGGACGTCGTCTGCGTCGTCGGGACGCCGCTCGACTTCCGGCTTCGCTACGGGCGCTTCGGGAACGGGAAGCTGATCCACGTCCACGGCGACGCGCGCGAGCTGGGTCGGAACCGCGTCGCGGACGCGTCGATCGTCGGCGACTGCGCCGCCGTGCTCGGCGCGCTCGCCGACGGCGTGGAGCGGCCCGCGGACGCTCGCGCCGAGTGGCTCGAGACGCTCCGCACGGCCGAGGCGGCGTGGTGGGACGCGCACCGCGCCGAGATCGAGTCGGACGCCTCGCCGATCCACCACTACCGGCTCGGCGCAGAGCTCGACCGGGTGCTCGACGAGGACACCGTCGTGATCGGAGACGGCGGCGACGTCGTCGCGGCGGTGTCACGCGTCCTGCGCGTCCACCGGCCCGGGCACTGGCTCGACCCGGGGCCGTTCGGCTGTCTCGGCGTCGGGCCGGGGTATGCGCTCGGCGTCGGCACCGCCGGCTTCGGTGGCCGCATCGTCTGCGTGATGGGCGACGGCGCGCTGGGCCTCAACGGCCTCGACTTCGACACGCTCGTCCGCTTCGACGTCCCGGCGGTGCTCGTCGTCGGCAACGACGGCGCCTGGGGGGAGATCCGCGTGCCGCAGGTCGGCATGTACGGCCCCGACGGCGAGGTCGCGACGCGTCTCGCGCCGAGCCGCTACGAGCGTCTCTGCGACGTGTTCGGCGGGCACGCCGAGCACGTCGAGCGGGCCGAGGAGCTCGCACCCGCGCTCGAGCGGGCGCTCGCCTCGGGCGAGCCCGCGATCGTGAACGTGATGCTCGACCCGGACGGCATGGCCGGGCACGCGTACCGCGGCTTCTGACGCACGTGGTGTCCGACATTACGTCGGACACCGAGCGCTCCGGCGCCCCGCGCGCTGCGTGGTTTCCACGACCGCCATCCGGTCAGACCCCGATGCGGCACGGCCGGACGAGGACGACGCTGTGCTCAGGTTGCGCGCATCACGTGCGCGCGCCGTGGGCCCCTCTCGGAAAGGAGATGGCATGGCAACCATCGAGAAGGTGGCGAGCTTCGAGGCGCCCGGGCACCCGGGCAGCCCTGTGGAGCTGAAGCCCCGCTACGAGAACTTCGTCGGCGGGCACTGGATCGCGCCGGTGCACGGCGAGTACGTGGAGAACCTCACGCCGGCGACCGGCGAGGCGTTCACCGAGGTCCCGAAGTCGACACCGGAGGACATCGAGCTCGCCCTCGACGCGGCGCACGCCGCGAAAGAAGCGTGGGGCGAAGCCTCGACGACCGAGCGGGCGAAGGTCCTGAACGAGGTCGCCGACGTGATCGAGGAGAACCTCGAGCCGCTCGCCGTGGCAGAGAGCTGGGAGAACGGCAAGCCGGTACGGGAGACGCTCGCTGCGGACATCCCGCTCGCGGCCGACCACTTCCGCTACTTCGCCTCGGTCATCCGCGGCGAGGAGGGCGCGATCTCCGAGATCGACCGCAACACGGTCGCCTACCACTTCAGGGAGCCCCTGGGAGTGGTGGGGCAGATCATCCCGTTCAACTTCCCGCTGCTGATGGCGGCGTGGAAGCTGGCCCCGGCCCTCGCGGCCGGCAACTGCACCGTGATCAAGCCCGCAAGCCCGACTCCGTGGTCGCTCCTGAAGCTGATGGAGCTGATCGGCGAGGTCGTGCCGCCTGGCGTGATCAACGTCGTCAACGGCCCCGGTGGCGAGGTCGGGAAGGCGCTCGCGCAGAACAAGCGCATCGCCAAGATCGCGTTCACCGGCGAGACCGTGACCGGGCGGCTGATCATGCAGTACGCCGCCCAGAACATCATCCCCTCGACGACCGAGCTCGGCGGCAAGTCGCCGAACATCTTCTTCGCCGACGTGATGGCATCCGACGACGACTTCCTCGACAAGGCGGTCGAAGGGCTGGTCCTCTACGCGTTCAACAAGGGCGAGGTCTGCACCTGCCCCTCGCGGGCGCTGATCGAGGAGTCGATCTACGAGCCCTTCATGGAGCGGGCGCTGGAGCGGATCGCCGAGATCCACCAGGGTCATCCGCTCCATCTCGACACGCAGGTCGGCGCCCAGGTCTCGACGGCGCAGCTCGACAAGATCGAGAGCTACGTCGAGATCGGGCTCGACGAGGGAGCGGAGCTCCTGATCGGCGGCGAGCGCGCGCACCTCGGCGGCGAGCTGGAGGGTGGCTACTACTTCAAGCCGACCGTCTTCAAGGGCCGGAACGAGATGCGGATCTTCCAGGAGGAGATCTTCGGCCCGGTGCTCGCGGTGACGACGTTCAAGGGCGAGCACGACGCGCTCGAGATCGCGAACGACACGCTCTACGGCCTCGGCGCGGGCGTGTGGACGCGGGACGCGAGCAAGGCGTTCCGCATGGGCCGCCGCATCAAGGCCGGGCGCGTGTGGACGAACTGCTACCACCTCTACCCGGCTCACGCGGCCTTCGGCGGCTACAAGGTCTCGGGCGTCGGGCGGGAGAACCACAAGATGATGCTCGACCACTATACGCAGACCAAGTGCCTGCTGGTCAGCTACGACCCGAAGCCCCTCGGGCTGTTCTGAGGAGGAAAGCGGCGGCGCCGGCCGTGGCCGGCGCCGCCGACATCGCCGACTACCCGTAGCGGTAGCCGCCGCTGGACGGCGGTGTGGCGGTCGCCGTCCCGTTGGGGCTCGCGGCGAGCCAGGTGCCGACGTCCTTGAAGCCGTTGCCCTTCACGTCGCCGGACTTCGTGTCCTCGTTGAACGTGTAGAGCGGCCGGCCTCGGAACGTGACCTGCGTGCGCCCGTCGGGCCGCCTGATGGTGGCGAGCAGCTTGGCGCCCGCCGGGGTCGTGCCGTGGGCGACGACGAGCGGCGTCCAGAGCGAGAGACAGAACTTCGTGCTGCAGATGAACCGCCCGCGCGTCTCGGCGCTCAACGTGTAGAGCGTCTTTCCGCGACGGTCGACGAGCACCGTCTTGTGCAGCGTGCGGTTCTGGGTCGTCCTCACGACGTGCTGGGACGCGGACATCGCGTCGGCTGCGCCGTACGAGCGCCCCGCGTCGAGTGCGGCTATCGCCGCCAAGATCGCCGCGGCCCCGAGCAGCAGTGGCAGACCTCTGGTCGCGAGCTTCTGCATTCGAACCTCCTCGAATGGTTGGAGGGTGGTCATCGGGTGCTACGAGGTGGCCGCGCGGAAGGGATTGCGGAAATCCCGATCGGCCGGACGACTCGTAGAACTCCATGTGGGCACCTCGGACGAGGCACTCCTCGCAGGGCTGGCCAACGGCGACCAAGAGGCCGCCGCGGCCTTCGTGCGCCGCTTCCAGAAGCGCGTCTACGGGCTTGCGTTGAGCATCGTCGGCGATTCGGGGACGGCGGAGGACGTCGCGCAGGAGGCCTTCGTCCGCGCCTGGCGGCGTGCCGACGGCTACGACGCGCGTCGTGGCCGCGTGCTGACGTGGCTCCTCACGATCACGCGGAGTGCGGCGATCGACGTCGTCCGGCTCCGCCGCGCCCAGCCGATGGATCCCGAGCTCCTCACCGCGCGGCTGCAGCTCGAGCAGGACGGCGACGCGACGCGGGCCGATCGGGGGCTCGCGGACCGCGAGCCCCTGCGCGACGCGCTGGCCGAGCTTCCCGCGGAGCAACAGCGGGCGATCGTGCTGGCGACGTACTTCGGTCGCACGGCGGGCGAGATCGGGCAGCTGGAGGGCGTACCCCTCGGGACCGCCAAGACCCGGATCCGCACGGCCCTGACGAGGCTCCGCGCGACGCTGGAGGAGGTGGCCGATGAGCGGTGACGCGCAGTGCGACGAGATCCGGGTGCTGCTCCCCGAGCTCGCGCTCGGGATCGCCGACGGCGAGGATCGCTCGCGCGCACTCGAGCACGCGGCGACCTGCGCCGACTGCCGCCGGGAGCTCGAGTCGCTGTCGGCCGTGGCCGACGAGCTCCTCGAGCTCGCTCCGGCGGCGGAGCCGCCAGCAGGCTTCGAGGCTCGGGTGCTCGGAGCGCTCCACCCGGATCGCCGACGTGCACGACGCACGTTTCGGCGGCCGTTCGCGTTCGCGGCGGTCGCCCTCGCGACTGCGGCCATGACCGCGGGGATCACGGTCCGCGCGTTCGAGGGCGATCGCAGCCTCGCCGACCACTATCGCTCCGTTCTCGCGGAGGCCCACGGAAGCTACTTCTCTGCCGCTCGGCTTCGCGACGCGGCGGGAGCGGAGGGTGGAACGGTATTCCTCTACCAGGGAGCGCCGTCGTGGCTCGTGCTCACGGTCAGCCAGCCGTACGTTCGCTCGGTCGACCGCGCCGAGATCGAGACGCGCGACGGGCGGCGGCTGCCGCTCGCCTGGTTCGGCCTCGACGAGGGGACCTGGGGAGGCGCCGTGCCGGTCGCTCTCGATGCCGTCTCGCACGTCCGGCTGCTGGACCGCGAGGGCCGTGTCGTCCTCGACACGTCGGTGCCGGCGCACGGCGACTGATCGCGCACGAGAGCCATCCCGAGGAATCGGTTGCGCATCCCGCAGGGCACGAGGCCGCGCCGCGGTCGAGACGGGCCGCTGCCGCCGAGCGAGTGGGCGCGTTCCGGGGGCACGCGAAGTGGCTGGCAGATCGCGCGACCGTCGGCGTCGGGCTCTACCTCGCGATCGCGCTCTACCTCGCTGTTCCGGCCCGGACGCTGCATGGCCTCTTGCGCCGCCGCTGACGGCGGTCAGGCCTGGGTGCGCGCCTCGAGTGCCAGGTCGAGGACCTCGCCCATCGACATCGATGCGCCCCGTGCGGTCGCGTCGTCGAACGTGCTCGGGTCGCACGCCGCACGCGCTGCCGACTCGGTCGACTCGTGGAGGCGGCGCTCGAATGGCTTGTGGTCGGCGCCGATCCGCGCGAGAAGCGCCTCCGCCGCGCCGAGAAGCGTCGCCGCACGCACGCCGTCGCCGTCGCTCCCCGCGAGTGCGGCGAAGCCCTCGAGGCACCACGCGAGATCCTCCTTGTCGTCGGCGGCGCGCGCGAGCTCCAGCGATTCGCGGAACCGGGCGTCCGCCGCGCCGTTCGCGCCGAGCATCAGGTCGACCGCCCCGAGGTTGAAGAGCGAACGGGCGATGTTTGCCGTGTCGCCGCGGGAGCGAAGCAGCGCGTGGCTCTCTTCGAACAGGGGACCGGCGCGCTCGTAGTCACCGGTCGCGAGCGCGAGGTCGCCGAGGTTGTTGAGCGCCAGCGCGGTGATCCGCTCGTCGCCGCCCTCGCGCGCGAGGGCCAAGGCCTCGTCCAGAACGATCGCCGCCCGCTCGTCGTCGCCGCCCGCGAGGACGATCGCCCCGAGGTTGCTGAGAGCGTTCGCGACGAACTTCGGCTCGCCCGTGCGCCGGGCCGAGTCGAGCGCGCTCTCGGCGAACGCCGTCGAGGCCGTGTAGTCGCCCTGCAGGAGCGCGATCGACGCTCCGGCCGTCTGCGCCCGGCGCAAGAGGTTCGGGTCCTGCCCGGCCGCGGACGGGAGCACCGCCTCGAGGTGCCGCCTCGCCTCGACGAGATGGCCGCGGACGTACCAGAACCGGCTCAGCAGGACGGTGAGGCGCAGAGCGTGCTCGTACGCTCCCGTCTCCGCGAAGTACGCCAGTGCCGCGCGCATGTTGTCGTGCTCCGCCTCGAGCTCGGAGAGCCACGACGCCTGGCTCTCCCCGCTCAGCTCCGGCTCGGCCCGCTCGGCCAGTGCCACGCACCACGCGGCGTGACGTTCCCTCGTGGAGCCCGCACCGAGCTCGTCCAGGCGGTCGGCCGCGTACTGTCGCACCACCTCGAGCAGGTCGTACCGTGTCTCCCCGGCCGGGCGGCGGACGAGCAGGAGCGATGCATCCGCCAGGCGCTCGACGCGATCCAGCGCGCGGCCCTCGTCACCGGCGAGGCAGACCTCGGCAACGGCCGAGAGCGTTGCGCCACCCCGGAACACCGACAATCCGGCCAGCAGGCCGCGGTCCTCATCCGGCAGCAGGTCGTAGCTCCAGTCGAGGGTCTCGTAAAGCGTCTGCTGCCGGGCCGGCAGGTCGTGGGGCCCGCCGGCGAGGAAGCTCAGACGCTCCGTCAGCCGGTCGAGAACGGCCTGCGGGCGCAAGGCACGAACGCGCGCGGCGGCGAGCTCGACCGCCAGCGGGAGCCCGTCGACGCGTCGGCAGAGCTCGCGAACCGTCCCCAGATCCTCCTCCGTGACCCGGAAGTCGGGCTGCAGCGCGCGGGCTCGCTGCTCGAAGAGGGCCTGAGCCGCTTCGAGCTCGAGCGGGGGAACCGGAAAGACGTGCTCGCCGGAGAGATGCAGGACGGTTCGGCTCGTGACGAGGATCGTCAGGCGCGGCGCTCTTGCAAGGAGCCCGACGAAGGCGGGCGTCGCCTCCTGGACGTGCTCGGCGTTGTCGAGCAGGAGCAGGAGCTCCTGGGAGCGGAGGGTCTCGGCGAGCGCCTCGAGCGGCTCCGGGACGTCGGCGATGCCGAGCGCCTGCGCGATGGTCGGCACCACGAGCTCCGGGTCACGCAGCGGGGCGAGCTCGACGAGCACGGCGCCGTTCGCGTAGGACGCGGCTGCGTGGCGGGCGGCTTCGAGAGCCAGCCGGGTCTTGCCGCTTCCGCCTGCGCCGGTGAGGACGATCAGGCGTGCGTCTCGCCGGGCGAGGAGGTCGGCCAGCTCGGCGAGCTCCGCCTCGCGGCCTACGAGGAGGCTGACCGGCGCGGGCAGCGCTTCGTGTGCCGCACCGAGGGAGTCGGTGTCGTCCAGGCCCGCGTCGTGGCGGAGAATCTGCTGCTGCAGCGTGCGCAGCGCGGGGCCAGGCTCGAGCCCGAGCTCGTCGCGCAACGCATGTCGGAACGCGTTGTAGTGCTCGAGCGCGTCGGACTGTCTGCCTGCCCGGTAGAGCGCGAGCATCGCCTGTGCGTGCAGCCGCTCGCGCAGCGGGTTGTCCGCCGCGAGCGCGAGGATCTCACCGAGCGTCTCGTCGTGACGGCCGAGGGCGAGCTGCGCGTCGATCCGCTCCTCGAGCGCGACCAGCCGCAGCTCCTCGAGGCGCTCGGCTTCGGCCTGGGCGAGCTCCTCGTAGGCGAGCTCGCCGTAGGCACGGCCGCGCCAGAGGCGCAGCGCCTGGTCGATCAGCGAGGCAGCGAGCGCAGGGTTGCCGGCGGCGCGCAACGACTTGCCCTCTCCCACGAGACGCTCGAATCGGTGGGCGTCGAGCAGGTCGCGCTCCAGCTCGAGCTCGTAGGCGCCCGTGCGCGTCACGATCCGAACCGCCGCCGGCAGCGACTTGCGCAGCTGCGAGACGTACACCTGCACCAGCTTCGCCGCAGACGCGGGAGCGCGCTCTCCCCAGACCGCGTCGACGAGCTCGTCGACACCACAGGCGCGCCCATCCGCCACAACCAGCGCAGCCAGCAGCCGGCGCTGCTTCCCCGCCAACACCACCAGGCCATCGTCACCGACGACCTCGACCGGCCCCAAGACACGCACCTCCGCCGACACGGGAGACGCAGTCTGAACGACGGAGGAGCGGACGGGAACCCCGGCGGGCTCGAGGCTCGTCCGCGCGCGCCCCGGCGGCGTCGCTATACCCGAACTGAACCGGCGTCCGTCAGCCTCGCGGTCGTGCCGTACGCGTTCGTGGAGGACATCGCTGCGAGCTGGGAGCATTACCAGCGGTTCGCGGCCGCCCTGGAGGGCCCGACGCCCGAGGGGCTGATCCTGCATGCCGCGGGACCGACGGACGAGGGCTTCCGGATCATCGGCGTCTGGGAGAGCGAAGACGCGTGGCAGCGGTTCCGGAAGGAACGGCTCGACCCGGACGCCGAAGACGTCGCCCAGATCCCACCGACGTTCCGCGCGCTCCGGACGAGGCACATCGTCCAGCAGAGCGCGCTGCTCGACCGAGGAGGCTCCGATGGATGAAGCACGGCCCAGGTGGAAGCGCGTCGCCGGACCGGTGCGAAAGCGCTGCGTCGGGAGTCGGTCATGAGGCGCCCGTCGGCCTCCCTCGTCGTCGCGACGGCGGCGCTCCTCGTGGCGGTCGGCGGCACCGCGATCGCCGCGGTCGGGGCGATCCCGTCGGACGGCCGCTTCACCGCCTGCTACCAGACCTCGGACAGCGTCCTGAACCGGATCGTGCTCCTGGCCGAGCCGGGCGAGCAGTGCCCCGACACATACGCGCGCGTGTCCTGGCCGGCACAGGCGTCGGGGGGAGGACAGGGGTCGGCAGGGCCGCAAGGCCCCGCCGGCCCTCCGGGGCCTGCAGGGCCTGCAGGGCCTCAGGGCCTACCGGGGAAGGCCGCCGGGTCGAGCGCGCTCGTCACATCGGTCGTCATGCGCGAGGCGACGACGACCGGCGAACCGGTGGTCGTGCGCTGCGGCGGGATCGGAAAGCGGCGGTACGCGGTCGGCGGAGGTGGCGCGGTCGTCGGCGGCGGGAGCTACCGCCTAGGGAACAGCTATCCCGTGGGCGACGACCAGAGACGGCCGAACGGCTGGGCGGTAAACGTGGCAGGCGTCAGGCGCACCACGATCGTCAACCCGGGGCGCCAGACCACGAGCAAGACGATCGGCGGGGCGTTCGCGGGCCCGCACACCCACCAGTTCGACCCCGGGGCGAGGCTGATGCCGCTCGACGGGTTCGGCAAGCCGGCGGTTGTGAGGGTCTTCGCGATCTGCGCGCGGGTCGGCTGAGCGCTCACATGCCTCCGCCGGCTCGCAAACCCTTGACGCTCCTCGTCGTCGCGGCGGCGCTCGTGTGTTTCGCTCTCGCGACGACCCTCGCCCGGGCGGAGACGACCCGCCTCACGAGCACGACGTTCAAAGGCACGTGGCTCTGCAACTGGAAGGTCGACGGTGCATTCGTGCCGCTCGCGGGCGCGCGCGTCGAGCTCCTGACCCCGTACGTCGACCTCGACGACTTCGACGTCGTCCCGGGCAACTTCCGTGTGGTGCAGGTCACCCACACGGACGCCGACGGCAACTGGTCGTTCACCTTCCCCTCGGACGAGGACGGCGACGACTACTGGGTGCGCGTGCTGACGAACGGCAACGGGGTGCGGATGCACGACTTCCTCCTGCCGTGGCCATTCTTCGTCGACTCCGACCGGAACCAGAACGACGTCCCGCTCCACGACTACGGCGCCCGAGTGATCCACACGTACCGGTGCGAAGTGTTCGCCGGGTTGCAGCGCGCGTATGACGACTTCGTCGCGACGACGGGCAAGAGGCCGCCGTACGGCGACCTCGACGTCGTGTCCCACGCGATCACAGCGGGCGTCCCCGTCACGATGTTCACCGAGATCTGGTGGCCCGCCGACTACCCCGTTGCGAAGTCCGTGCGCGGGACGGGCGCGGCCTACGGCTACGAGACGGCGTTCCACGAGTTCGCCCACTCGTTCCGCCACGCCTACGACGCGCCGCGCGGGATCGAGGGCCTCGGGCACTTCTTCGGACTCGACGTTCCCTACTGGAACTACGCGCAGAAACACGACGACTGTAAGAAGACGAACTCCGGCTTCGCCTTCAACGAGGGGTGGGCCAGCTACTGGGCGGGCAAGTTCTCCAACGGCCAGGCGCCGTCCTGCGGGGGGGACGGCCGCGACTACTCGATCGAGGGGAACGTCACCGCAGCGCTGAACCGGCTGCAACGGCTCTGCGGGGCGACGCGCGCGGGCATGGTCGCGGTGCTCGAGACGGCCGGGCCTGCAGGCCTCCCGACCCAGCCGATTCACACCTTCGACCAGTTCGCCGCTGCGGCGAACCGACGGTTCGCCGCGTCCGGCAGCTGCCTCCTCGACAAGGTGACGAGCTCGGCGACGGTCGGTGCGCGGCGCGACACCCAGCGTGCCGGAACGCTGCCTTCCGTCGTCGGCCGCCTTCGCCGCGACCTCGATCGCACGGTCGCGAGCTCCACACGGGCGCTCGCCACGGCGCGCATGGCGCGCCGCCGGCCCATCGGCTGCGCCACGGGCGCCTGCACGGCCCGTCTCGCGCGCGAGATCGCCGTGCCACTTGCGGCTGGCCGGCTCGACCTCGCACGTGCGCTGCGCAAAGCGTCCATCAGCTGGACACCGGGCGAACGACGCGTGCTCGCCGGGCCGCCGAGTCGGGCGCAGGTGCGTCTGCTCGACGAGAGGGCGCGAATCTTCCGCCGCACGGCGCGCGGCATCCAGGCACGAATGTTCCGCGATGCGATCCGCGTCGCACGTCCCTACGTGCACCGCGACGGATCTGCGGCGTCACGTGCGATCCTTCGCCGGCTCGAAACCGCGGCGCGGACGGGATCGGCGCTGGTCCCAGGGATCGTGCCGACCCCTGCATCACCGCAGGTCACGCGATCTGGCGCGAGCGGCGATCCGCCGCCCCCGCCCCCGCCCCCGCCCCCGCCCCCGCCCCCGCCCCCACCGCCGCCACCACCACCCCCGCCGCCGCCACCCCCGCCGAGGCCGAACCTCGTCGTCGGCGCTATCAGCTGGCCGGCGTCCTCGAGCGATCTGCCGCTGTCGGTGACGATTCGCAACATCGGTGAGGCGGCGGCGCCGCCGAGCCGGCTGAGGCTCGCGCTCAGCAGCTCGTTCAACGGTCAGAACGGCGAGCGGGTCCTCGACGTGCCCGAGATCCCTGCCGGGGGCCAGACGACGGTCCGGACACTCTGCTTCGTCTATACGACCGACAGGGCGACCGCCACGGCCGATGAGCCCGGCTCAGTCGACGAGAGCAACGAGTCCGACAACACCCTGACCGTCGCAGGGCCTCCGTGCAGGTACGACTGAGTCCGCGACGGGCGCTATACCGAAGCTAAAGCGGATCTCTCGACCATGGGCGCATGGATTCGCGTTCGTCGTCGACCGAAGGAGGTCCCTCATGACAGAGAGCCACGCGCTCACCCGTGTGACGTCGGCGCTCGCCTGCGTCATCGTCTTCGCCTTGGCGCTCGCCGCCGCCGCATCTGCCGCACCGGGCGCGACATGCGGCATCTGCGGCAAGAACCTGATCAAGAACCCCGGTGCGGAGGCGGGTGCCGGCATCACGGCCGTCGGCGCGTACGGGGTGGTTCCCGGCTGGACGAACACGGCCGGTCAGTTCAGCGCAGCGTCGTACACGTTCCCCAACGGCTGGTTCTCGAAGCTGTCCAAGGGCTCGCCCAAGCGCGGCAAGAACTACTTCTTCGGAGGCACGACGACCGAGGCCGTGACCGCGAAAGCGACGGTCGGCACGCAGACGATCAAGCTCCCTGCAAAGGCGGTGGGCCGCAAGGTGATGCTCGGTGGCTGGATCGGGAACTACGGCACCGGGCCGAGCGCGAACATGACACAGGTTCGCGCGGATTTCGCCGACGCGAGCGGCACCGTGCTCGCGCGGCTTCGCATCGGCAACGACACCACGGTCGCGGGCACCGACATGGCGTTCCGTAGCCGCAAGGGCAAGGTTCCTGCGGGCGCCACCCAGGTGACGATCGTCGTGACGTTCGTCGGTGGGAACAACTACAAGCTCGCCGGCGCAGACGACCTTTCACTCGTCCTCGCCTGAGGAGCGGGTCGGAGTGTGGCGGCCTGCCTGCCGCCGGCCGCCACACTCCCGATCCCGCCGCGGGTCAGCCGCCGGCGCATCAGGCGCGGTGGCGAGGCGTGGAGCGTTTCGCCCTCGCCGCGGCGCGCGAACCTCGACGCCGATACGGTGACCGGACGGTGCGGATCGCCACCTGGAACGTCAACTCGGTGAAGCAGCGCGTGCCGCGACTCCTGCCCTGGCTCGACGAGCGGCGCCCAGATGTCGTCTGCCTGCAGGAGACGAAGCTCGCGGACGACGCCTTCCTCGAGCTGCTCGGCGACCAGCTCGACAACCGCGGATACGCCGTCGCTGTCCACGGCGAGACCGCCTGGAACGGGGTCGCGATCCTCTCGCGCGTCGGGCTCGACGACGTGGCGTCCGGCCTCCCCGGGGCCCCGGGCTTCCCGCATCAGGAGGCGCGTGCGATCGCCGCGACGTGCGACGGGATCCGCGTCTTCTCGGTCTACGTCCCGAACGGGCGGGAGCCGGGCTCCGACCACTACCGCTACAAGCTCGCCTGGCTCGCGGCGCTGCGCGACGTCGTGGCGGCCGGCCCGGAGGCGACGATCGTCTGCGGCGACATGAACGTCGCGCCGGCCGACGCGGACGTCTTCGACCCGGACGCCTACGTCGGCCAGACGCACGTCACCCCTCCGGAGCGCGACGCGCTGGCCGAGCTGGTCGGGCTCGGTCTCCACGACGTCGTGCGCGACCGCTGGCCCAACGAGCGAGTCTTCACGTACTGGGACTACCGCGCCGGGATGTTCCACCAGGACCTCGGGATGCGTATCGACCTGATCCTCGCGAGCGAGCCCGTCGCGGCCCGTGTTCGCGCGGCCTGGGTCGATCGTCACGCACGCAAGGGAAGCGGCCCGAGCGACCATGCGCCGGTGATGGTCGACCTCGACGAGGCACCCGACGGTGACATCGGGCCGGTGGTGCCGCCGCCCTCGAGGCCGGTGCTCGGGCGGGGAGCGAAGAAGCTGCCGCAGTCGCCGTAGCGGCTCAGTGCGGGAGCTCGACGTCGCCATCCTCGAAGCGCGCG
>DASTKF010000190.1:0-5175 GCA_035716065.1 Gaiella sp. | reverse complement strand
GAACGTGATGATCTCCGACTGGGCGCCACCGCTCCTCCTGATCGGCCTCACGCCCGCGATGCGCGCGGGAATTGCGGCGCGCGGCGGAGCCTGGTTCGCCTGGCTCACGCGGCCGCAGGTGGCGCTGCCGACCTGGCTCGTGGGCTGGTACGTCGTGCACCTCGGCGCGGTGTACGACGCGCTCGTGCGCAACGCTCTCCTGCTCGCGGTCGAGCACGCGTTCCTGATCGCGATCGGGCTCCTCCTCTGGTGGCCCGTGCTCTGCGACGTTCCGCGCCGGGTCCCGACCCTCGGCCGGATCGGCTACGTGCTGGCGGCGTTCGTCGGCTCCGCGTTCCTCGGCCTCGCGTTGACGTTCTCGCCGCCCCTCTACGACTACTACGCATCGCTGCCCGAGCGGCTCTGGGGGATCTCCGCCGAGAAGGACCAGAACCTCGGCGGCATCCTCATGTCGACCGAGCAGGCGCTCGTCTTCTTCGCGGCCATCGTCTGGCTGCTCACTGTGCTCTTCCGGGAGGAAGCCGAGGCGGAGGAGCGGCTGGCCGCGGAGCAGCGCGCCACAGGGCTGCGGGAGCACTGAGACCGATGACGGCGCTCGAGACCGACCCGGACACGATCGAGCGCTGGAAGGCGGCCCGCCAGGAGGAGCTCGACGCCGAGGCGATCTACCGGGCACTCGCGGCCGTGCAGACGACGCCGGAGCGTGCGGAGCTGTTCGCGACGATCGCCGACGACGAGCGGCGACACGCCGCACACTGGGAGAAGCATCTCCGTGGGGCGGGCGTCGAGCCCGGCCCGGCCCGGCCCGGCCAGCGAGCGCGCATCCTCTGCCGGCTCGCCGGCGACTTCGGCGACACCGTGGTCGTGCCGATCATGCGCGATCGCGAGGCGCACTCCACCGAGGCGTACATGGACGAGTCCGGCGCCTTCGCGGCCGACGAGGAGCGCCACGCCCGCGCCCTGGCGACGCTCGTGGGCGAGACGCGAGGCGAGCCGATCGGCCGTGCGCTCGCCCGCCTCCAGCGCGGCCGTGCCGCCGGAGGCAATGCCCTGCGCGCGGCCGTGCTCGGCGTAAACGACGGCCTCGTCTCGAACGCCAGCCTCGTGATGGGCGTCGCCGGCGCGGGAATCGCCTCGAAGGACATCCTGGTCACGGGTGTCGCCGGGCTGATCGCCGGAGCGTGCTCGATGGCGATGGGCGAGTGGATCTCGGTGCAGTCGAGCCGGGAGCTCAGCGCCAAGGAGCTCGCGATCGAGCAGAGGCACATCGCGACCGAGTCGGAGGTCGAGCAGGCCGAGCTCGCGCTCGTCTACGAACAGAAAGGCCTCCACCCGAGTGAGGCGAGGAAGGTCGCCGAGCGTCTCTCGGCTGACCCGGAGACGGCTCTCGACACCCACGCGCGCGAGGAGCTCGGCATCGACCCGGAGGAGCTGGGCGGCTCGCCGTGGGTCGCGGCGGGGATGTCGTTCGTGCTCTTCGTGCTCGGAGCGATCGTTCCGATCGTGCCGTTCGCTTTCCTCTCGGGGCACACCGCGGTCGTGACGGCGCTGGCGCTCTCCGCGCTCGGCCTGTTCGGGATCGGCGCCGCGATCACGCTGCTCACCGGGCGGAGCGTGCTCGCGTCCGGATTCCGGCAGCTCGCGTTCGGCGCGGCGGCGTTCGCCGTGACCTACGGGATCGGCGCGCTGTTCGGCACGGCCATCGGCTGAGACTTGTCCCGCGAAGCGGGGTTCCGCAGATGCGGAATCCGCCGCTCATCCCCCGCCTGCGCCGGGGGCAGATCCCTGAAGGCGCCCGCTTCGCGGTCGCTGGCGCGGCGAACCGACGACCTCGAGCTCGACCGGCGGTGCGCCGGGGACCACCGCCCTCGCCTCTTGTGCGTGGAGCAGCGTCGTCCTGACGATCAGCTTCGCCCGCGCGAAGTTGTCGAGCTCCGTGGGAACGGGCCCGACGCGCCGCCCGAGCGCGTACCCGGCGGCGTTGCGGCCCATCGCGCGGTAGCTGTCGAGCGTGTAGAGCGGGCTCATCCCGAACAGCTCGAGGTTGTCGAGCGGCTGGAGATCGGCGCGGTGGATCACCGCGGTTCCCTTCGACTGGAGGCCGAGCGCGACACCGGACCCCGAGAGCACCGCGCCGTCATGGCCGATGAAGGCGACGTCCGCGGCCCGCAGGATCCGGACGACGCGCGGCGACCCGCCCACCTCGTGCACGCCGTCGACGACCGCGGCCAGCACTTCGTCGTGCGGCAGCCCCGCGATCGTCTCCCGCAGGCCGTCCGCGAAAGCCGGGCCGACGGCGATGACGACCTCTGCGGGATCGTGCCCCGGCACGGCTGTGCCGGACTCTTCCACGATGCCGTCCGCGTCCGCGACGGCGGCTCCGAGGCTCCGCGGGTCGACGACGTGCGGCAGCGCCTGCAGAAGCGCCCAGCGCTCTCCCTCGAGCCGGTAGCCCGTTCCCGGGCCGAGATAGAGATTCGGGTCGTTGACGGCCGAGCGGACGAGCCCGTCGGGCTCGATCACCGCGGAGGTCTGGAGGTAGTCCGCCGCGATCCGCTGGCGCAGCATCGCGACGACCGCCTCGGCGACGTCCTCGAAGCCCTGACGGTCGAGGGCGAGCGCCACGTCGAGCGCCGAGATCTCACGGGCGAGAAGGTCGTCCGCGGCCTCGACGTCGGCGGCGCGGTCGCGGTCGGGCATGTCGGCGCTGCCATGGGCGAGGGTCGCGGCCTCCACCTCCGCCTCGGTCACGGCAGGCAGGCCGAGCTCCGCGAACACGGCCTGCACCGCTCGCGCGGCGCGCTCGCGGACGCGGAGAGCCTCGAGCTCCTCGATCGGCTCGATGCCGCCGTCGACCTGCCAGTCGCGCTGCAGCGTCAGCCACTCGTCGATGTCGTCCGCGTCGTAGTTCCCGCCGCCGAAGGTGTTGTCGCGCCGGCCCATGATCGAGTAGCCCGAGGTGACGAAGTCGGTGCCTGGGAGGAACTGGCCCATGAGCTTCGCGGTCTTGCGGATCGGCGAGTGCGACGCGATCGCGTCGTTCCCGGACGCGACCTCGAGGTCGAGCCAGGCCGCGAGGACGTTCTCCGCGAGGATGGCTCGGGTGCCGCCCGGCACGGCGAGGACGAGCGCGACACACGAGATGGAGCCGTTTTGGACGCCCTGGGCGCCGGCGGCGCGCACGACGGAGACGCAACGGGCCTCGAGGTAGAGCATCGACAGGCCCTGCGCGTGACCCATGAGCGCCTCGGAACCGGTTCCCGAGGTGAAGCGCACCTTGACGCCGCGCGATGCATAGGCCGAGGCGAGGAACGCCTTCGACCACGGCGTGTCGTCGCCGTCGGCGAACACCGGCTCGGTCCCGTAGACCGACAGCGTCTCGGCGTAGGTGACGAGGCCCCGGATCGCGAGCTCGAGGTTCCGGCGCTCCTCCACCGCGCACTGCGTCATCACGCCCGGGCGCCCGGTCTGCGAGCCCACCAGGAGGGCGAGCGCGTTCAGGGGTGCGTACCGCGCGACGCCGACCGTCGTCTCCAGCTCGTCGAAGCCGCGCCGCGCGGCCTCGGCGGCGTCGGCCGCGAGGAGCGCGGGGCTCTCCTTGAGGTTCGTGACGTGCGCCTGGTTGCCGGGGTCGCGGCGCGCGCGCAGCTTCTTCAACGCCATCATCAGCTCGACCGGATCGAGCATCCCGACGACCCGGGCGAGCTTGGCCGGCGTCAACCCGCGCGCGAGGCGCACGAGCGCATCGCGCGGCACATGGACGTCGACGAGCATGCACGCGAGTCGCTCGTCGGGGAGCGCCATCGCCTCGTCGGCGACCTCCAGGTCGAGGCCGTGCGCGACGAGGAAGCGGTCGATCACGTCGAAGTCCGCCACCCCGCGGCCGTCGAGCCGCACGACTCGGCCGTTCTCGACGACGAGCTCCGGCTCGGGGTCGGCCGGCCCGTCGGCGGCGACCAGGCCGAGCTCGGGCCACGGCTCGACGAGCAGCTCGCGTCGCAGCTCCGATTCCTCCCGCGCTGTGAAGCGCCTACTGCGGCGCGCGTCAGCCATCAGTCGTGAGACCTCGCGCACGGTACGCCTCCGCCGCCTCGCGGACGAACGCCGCGTTGTGCACCGCGCCGAGCTCTTCGAGCCTCTCCGCCCACGCCTCGAGGTCGTGCGCCGAGGAGCGGCCGGGCCGGAGCGCGGTGTAGATCGCGAGGAGCTCGTCGTCAGGGACCCGCGTGAGCTCGGCCGCCCGCTCGATCCCCTCGGCCAACTGGATGCGGCCCGCCACTCGCGCCACCTCTGCCTGGAGGGCGAGCGTCCCTGCGGTCGCGCGCGTGTCGTCCGGAGCGAGCAAGCCCGCGCGGGCACCGGCGAGCGTCACGTCGTCGAGCGGGAGCCCGGACGGCGTCGTGACGAGATCCGGGCGGCGCGTGCCGAGCGGGTAGTCGGTCACCGGATCGAATGCCACGACGAGAAGTTACGCTAGCCGCCGTGGCGCGGAACGAGCATCGATTCGCCGGCCGCGTCGCGCTCGTCACGGGCGGGTCGAGCGGTATCGGCGCAGCGACGGCCCGGCGGCTGCTCGACGAGGGAGCCCGCGTGGCGTCCCTCGACCTCGGCGCAGAGGCGCCCGACGGCGTGCTCGCGCTGACGGCCGACGTCTCGGTCTCCGTGCAGGTTGACGCCGCCGTGGCGAGGGCGACCGAGGAGCTCGGCCCACTCGACGTCCTCGTCTGCGCCGCCGGGATCACAGGAGCCTCGCTCGCCACCGTCGACGTCACGGACGAGGAGTGGCGGCGCGTGATGGCAATCGACGCCGACGGCGTGTTCTTCTGCAATCGTGCCGTGCTCCCCGGAATGGTGGAGCGCGGCTACGGGAGGATCGTCAATGTTGCGTCGATCGCGGGCAAGGAGGGCAACCCGATGGCCACGGCCTACTCGTCCGCCAAGGCGGCCGTGATCGCGATGACCAAGGCGATCGGGAAGGACGTTGCCCGCACCGGGGTTCTCGTGAACTGCATCGCCCCTGCCGTGATCGAGACACCGATGCTCGGAGGCATGACCCAGGAGCACGTGACGTACATGGTCGAGCGCATCCCGATGGGCCGGATGGGCACCGCAGCCGAGGTCGCGACGCTCGCGTGCTGGCTGGCGAGCGAGGAGTGCTCGTTCTCGACCGGCGCG
>DASTKF010000189.1:0-9831 GCA_035716065.1 Gaiella sp. | reverse complement strand
CGATCTCCTCGTCGATCGCCGCGGTGAGCAGGCCGAGCGACTCGGCGCTCGGCTCCTCCGGGCTGAACGCCGGATCGGGATACGACGCGAGCGCGGCGTGCAATTCGGCAGTGATCTCCCCGAGCCGCCACACGCGGTCGGGCAGCCACGACGGGTCGTCGCTGAGCGAGTCGAGCGCCAGCTCCCAGCCCCCGCCGACCGCCGGCACGAGCGCTGTCACCGAGGCGAGGGCGGTACCGAGCGGGGGCCCCGGCGTCTCGAGCGCCCCCTCGAGCCGAGGGGCATTCCCGAACCGCGCCTCGGCCAGCACGCGCAGGATCTCGAGCTCCGGGTTCGGGCCCGCCTCGAGCCTGCGGTAGAGCTTGAGCACGTGCAGCTCGTCGAGCACGACGCAGCTGTTCGACTGCTCGACGCCGAACGACCGGATGCGGGCGCCGGCGGCGGGCACGCCGGCGAGGGCCGCCAGCTGCGCGGCGACCTCCGGGCGGTCGAAAGCGTCGACCTGCTCGTCGTCCTCGCCCAGTGCGACGAGGTAGTGCTCGTGCGTGCCCGCGGCGAATCTGACCTCGACGATCGCGAGCGCGACGAGGCCTTCGCGCACCGGCACGCCGACGACCTCGGCGCTCTCGAGCGCGCGCCCCTTCGCGGCGAACCAGCGGGCATTCTCGACGAGCGCGATCAGCTCCTCGCTCGTCAGCGCAGCCGGGTCACGCATCGGCATCCTCTTCCGGGAGAAGGAACCAGTAGAAGCCCCGCGGCCCGAAGGTGAGCAGGTAGGGCAGCTCGCCGATCGGTGGGAACGACGTCCGCCCCGTCATCTCGACCGGCGTCCGCCCGCGATAGCGCGCAAGGTCGAGCTCGACGGCCTGGGCCGACCGCGCGAGGTTGTGGACGCAGAGAACGGTATCCCGGTCGTGCTGGCGGACGTGCGCGAAGACGCGCGGGTTCGTGGTCGGGAGCGCCTCGTAGCTGCCGAGCCCGAACACCGGGTGCTCCTTGCGAAGGGCGACGAAGCGCTGCAGCCACCGGAGCAGCGATGAGGGAGAGCGCAGCTGCGCCTCGACGTTGACCGCCTGGAAGCCGAACACGGGGTCCATCAGCGGCGGCAGGTAGAGCTGCGCGAAGTCCGCGCGGGAGAAGCCACCGTTCCGGTCGCCCGTCCACTGCATCGGAGTGCGCACGCCGTCCCGGTCGCCGAGGTAGACGTTGTCGCCCATGCCGATCTCGTCCCCGTAGTAGAGCACCGGGGTGCCGGGCAACGAGAAGAGGATCGCGTGCATCAGCTCGATCTCGTCGCGGCCGCCGTCCAGGAGCGGCGCGAGCCTGCGCCTGATCCCGAGGTTCAGCTTCATCCTCGGGTCCATCGCATACTCGGTGTACATGTAGTCGCGCTCCTCGTCGGACACCATCTCGAGCGTCAGCTCGTCGTGATTGCGCAGGAAGAGGCCCCACTGGCAGTGCTCCGGGATCGGCGGTGTCCTGTCGAGGATCTCGACCATGGGACGCGCCTCCTCGCGCCGTAGCGCCATGAACATGCGCGGCATCACGGGGAAGTGGAATGCCATGTGGCACTCGTCGCCGTCGCCGAAATAGTCGACGACGTCCTCGGGCCACTGATTCGCCTCCGCGAGAAGCACCCGATCGGCATACCCCTCGTCGATCTCGGCGCGAACACGCTTCAGGAACGCATGCGTGGCGGGGAGGTTCTCGCAGTTCGTGCCCTCCTCCTCGAAGAGGTACGGCACGGCGTCGAGCCGGAAGCCGTCCAGCCCGAGGTCGAGCCAGAAGCGGAGCGCGTCGATCATCGCATCGCCGACCTCCGGGTTCTCGAAGTTGAGATCCGGCTGATGGTGGTAGAAGCGATGCCAGAAGTAGGCGCCGCGCTCCGGGTCGTACGTCCAGTTCGACTGCTCGCTGTCGACGAAGATGATCCGCGCGTCCTCGTAGCGGTGCACGGTGTCCGACCAGACGTACCAGTCGGACTTCGGGTTGTCCGGTCCCTTGCGCGACTCCTGGAACCACGGATGCTCGCTCGAGGTGTGGTTCATCACGAAGTCGGTGATCACCCGCATCCCGCGTTCGTGCGCCGCCTCCACGAAGGCGGCGAACTCGTCGATCGTCCCGAACTCGGGCGAGACCGAGAGGAAGTCCGCGACGTCGTAGCCGCCGTCGCGCAGCGGCGAGGGATAGAAGGGCAGGAGCCAGATGCAGTCGATCCCGAGCCACTGGAGATAGTCGAGCTTCTGCCGCAGGCCGCGGAAATCGCCCATCCCGTCGTCGGACGAGTCGAAGAACGCCCGCGTGTGGAGCTCGTAGAAGACCGCCGTCTTGAACCAGTCCGGCCCCGCCTCGAACCAGTGCTCGCCGCTGCTCACGTGTCGTCTCCCGCCGTGGCGCGAACGGACGTGGCTTCGTGCCTGGCACGAAAACCTGTCACGAAAGGACGCCTTGACACGTATGCATCCCGTCGGGTCGCGACATGTCTCGTTGGAACGTGTCTACGTGCCTGGCACGCCTCGACGCCCGACCGTGGCCTGCTAACGCTCACCGCTGCACCTCCAGCACGTGCGCCTGGCCCGGGCCGAGGCGGACGTAGTTGCGCGCGCCCCAGGCGTACGTCCCTCCGCCGAGCGCGTCGACGACCTGCGCCGGCGAGCCGAGCCCGAGGGCGGACGGCACGACGCAGACACCCTCGTGGGCGGCGAACGGGTCGAGGTTGACCACGACCAGCACGGCGTCGTCGCCCAGGGTGCGGGCGTAGCCGAGGAGGTGCTCGCTCTCGGTCTCGAGCCACGTCAGGCGCTCGAGGCCGGCGTCGGTCAGCGCCGGGTGTGCGCGCCGCACCTCGTTCAGCCGCCGGATGAGCGGAAGCAGCGGCCCGTCCAGCCGGCGCTCCTTCGGCTCGTACTTCTCGGAGCCCAGGTACTCCTCGCTCCCTTCCTGCACGGGGACGTTCTCCATCGCCTCGTAGCCCGAGTAGACCCCGTAGCTCGGCGAGAGCGTCGCCGCGAGCACGAGGCGGCACTCGAACGCGGGCCGGCCGCCCTGCTGGAGGTACTCGTGGAGGATGTCCGGCGTGTTCGGCCAGAGGTTGGGGCGGAGGAACGGTGACCACTCCCGCAGCTGCTCGACGAGCTCGACGAGCTCCGCCTTCGTGTTCTTCCAGGTGAAGTAGGTGTACGACTGCGAGAAGCCGGCCTTCGCGAGCAGCGTCATCATCGAAGGCCGCGTGAACGCCTCGGAGAGGAACACGGTCTCGGGATGGCGCTTGCGGACATCCGCGACCAGCCACTCCCAGAACGGGACGGGCTTGGTGTGCGGGTTGTCGACCCGGAAGACCGTCACCCCCGCGTCGCACCAGCGGAGCACGACGTCGCGGATCGCGCTCCAGAGCCCTTTTCGGTCGGACGTCTCCCAGTCGAGGTTGTGGATGTCCTGGTAGCGCTTCGGCGGGTTCTCGGCGTACTTCAGCGTCCCGTCGGGCCGGTGCTGGAACCACTCGGGATGCTCGGCAAGCCAGGGGTGGTCGGGCGACATCTGCAGCGCGAGGTCGAGCGCGAGCTCCATGCCGTGCTCGCGCAACGCGCCGACCAGGCCGGCGAGGTCGGAGTCGTCGCCGAGACCCGGATGGATCGCGTCGTGCCCGCCCTCGGCCGCGCCGATCGCCCACGGGCTCCCGACATCGCCCGGCTCGGCGCGTTCGGCATTGTTCCGTCCCTTGCGGTTCGTGCGGCCGATCGGGTGGATCGGCGGGAGATAGACGACGTCGAAGCCGAGCTCCGCGAGCTCCGGGACGACCCGTGTCACGCCGGCGAGCCCGCCCCAGGATCGCGGGAACAGCTCGTACCAGGCGCCTGCGCGGGCGCGCTGCCGCTCCACCTCGACGTCGAGCGGGCCGCTACGCGTCGCCTCGCCGCGATCGCCTGCCCCGAGCGCAGACGCCGCGGCGCGCCACTCGTCGACCGTTCCCGGGCCGAAGAGCGCCGCGCCTTCCGCCAGCTCGCCCGCGAGGTCGGTCTGCCCCGCCGCGACCTTGCGGTCGCGCTCGTCGAGCCAGCCTGCGTACCGGTCGACCCAGGCCTCGATCTCGAAGCGCCAGCGCCCGACGGAATCGACTTCGAAGGCTCCGGCGAAGCGGTCGTTGCCGAGCGCCTCGAGCGGCGCCTCGCGCCAGCGGCCCCTGGGCCGGCGGTAGCGGACGACGCCGCGGAGCGCCTCGTGCCCGTCCCGGGTGATCGTCGCGCCGACCTCGACACGGTCGCCCACGCACGCCTTCGCGGGCCAGCGGCCGCAGTCGACCTGCGGCGTGACGTCGGTCACGTAGATGCGCTCGGCAGCCACCTTCGGCACACGGTAAACAGTCCGGCGTGCGCCTGGAACGGTCACTCGGCGTCCAGCTCCATCCGACCTCGCTTCCGGGCGGGCGCCTGGGGCCGGAGGCGTATGCGTTCGTCGACTGGCTCGCGGACGCGGGCGCGCGCTGGTGGCAGGTGCTGCCGCTCAACCCGCCGGACGCGTTCGGCTCCCCGTACGCGTCCGCGTCGGCGTTCGCGAGCTGGGGCGGGCTTCTCGAAGACCCCAATGCGCCGGTCAGCGCGAGGGACGCCCGCGCCTTTCGCGAGCGCGAGCAGAGCTGGATTGGAGACTGGGCCGCATTCTCCGGCGACGGTTCCGTCGACGAGCAGGTCCGCTTCGAGCGCGAATGGGGAGCGCTGCGCTCGTACGCCGCCGCACGGGGCGTGCGGATCATCGGGGACGTGCCGATCTACGTCGCCGTCGACGGCTGCGACCACACCGCACATCCGGAGCTCTTCCTTCCGCTCGACGACGTGGTTGCGGGGGCGCCGCCGGACGACCTCAACGACCTCGGACAGCTCTGGGGGAACCCGCTCTACGACTGGGACGTGATGGCACGCACCGGCTATCGGTGGTGGATCGACCGGATGCGTCGCGTGCTCGAGCTCGTCGACGTGTTCCGGATCGATCACTTCCGCGGCTTCGCGGCCTACTGGACGGTCTCGGCCGCCGCGGACACCGCCGAGCAGGGCTGGTGGTCTCCGGGGCCAGGCGCTGCGCTCTTCCGCGCGGCCGAGGCGCAGCTCGGCGACCTCCCGGTGATCGCCGAGGATCTCGGCGTGATCACGCCGGACGTGCGAGCGCTCCGCGACGAGCTCGGCTTCCCCGGGATGGCCGTGCTGCTCTGGTCCTTCTCGGGGCCGCCGGACAACCCGCACCGCCTCGGGAACCACCGCGAGAACCAGGTCGTCTACACCTCGACCCACGACACGGACACGCTCGCCGGCTTCACCGGGAAGCACGACACGTGGCCGCTGATCGAGCGTGCGCTGTCGTCCGCGTGCGCGCTTGCGATCGTCCCCGTCCAGGACGTGCTCGGGCTCGGCAGCGAGGCGCGGATGAACCGCCCCGGCGAGGTCGACGACGACAACTGGCGCTGGCGCCTAGAGCCCGGCGAGCTGACAGCCGCGCATGCAGCCCGCCTCCGAGCCGCGGCCCAGGCGAGCCGCCGCGCCTGAGGGCCCGAGCGCCTTCCCGGCGTTCCGTGAGCGGACTGCCGCGGCCGGAGGCCGGCTCAGGCTGACCGGTGCGCGACCGAGAAGAAGAGGGCTCGTGGGAGAAACATTGGCTTCCCCCACGCTCCTAGAACAGAATCTGGAGCGCCGTGTCCGGCGGGCAGCCACGCTCGAGCAGCGAGACGGCGAGGTGGAGGTCGACGTCGCGGTCGAGCGCGAGCACGAGGGCCGCGTCCTCCGGGTAGCCCGCCCCGACCAGCCGTTCGATGCGCCACGAGGTGACGGTCTCCCGCTCGCGTGCAGTGCGCGTGGGAGCGATGGGTGTCTCGATTGCCATTGCACAGAAGAGAACGCGCGACATGTGTGCAGACCCTGAAGCACCGTTACGAACCCGTTCCGGCGATGTTGCGGTTGGGTTGCGACGCGCCTTCGCGGCGGAGAAGCTCGCGCCGTCGGTCAGCCGGCGACCTCGAACGGCAACTTGGAGGCGACCGCAGGACGGCCGTTCCGCTCGTAGACCACGTCGACGGTGTCGTTCTTGCCGTACGAGCCGGCGATGCCGAACACCATCGACGTCCAGCGACCGACGCCGAGCTCCTCCTTCGCCAGATCGCGCTCGAACACGAGCGTCCCGTCCCGCACGACGAAGTCGATCCCCTCGCGTTGCTCGACGCTGTTCAGGAAGACCTGGAACGGCCGCTGGACGTCCGGGGGGAGGCGGACGAAGGTTGCTCGGCGCGGCTGGTCGCTCACGTTCATAGAATGCCTCCAATCGTGAGGCCGAAGCTCCTGGTCATCGTCGGCGTGCTCGTCACGCCGCTCGTCACGGCCGCGACCGCCCTCGCGGGCAACGGCGGCTTCGCGCCCGTCGCGCCCGAGTCGCCGAACGCCCACGCGATCAAGCAGAGCTACCTCTTCATCTCGCTGTTCGCGTTCGCGATCTTCCTGCTCGTCGAGGGTCTCCTCATCGCGTTCGTGATCCGGTACCGCCGCCGCAAGCGCCCGCGCGACCTCGACGGCGCCCAGATCCACGGCGCGAAGAAGCTCGAGCTCGCCTGGACGGCAGGGCCGGTGCTGATCCTCGCCGTGATCGCCACCTTCGTCTTCGTCAAGCTGCCCACCATCCAGGACGTGCCCGCCTCGGCGGCGACCTCACAGAACCTCGTCGTCGACGTGATCGGCACGCAGTTCACGTGGCAGTTCCGCTACCCGAACGGCGTCGTGACGATCGACCGCATGCGTGCCCCCGAGGGTCGGACGGTCGAGCTCCACATCACCTCGCCGGACTGGGACGTCATCCACTCGTGGTGGATCCCGGCACTGGGCGGAAAGATGGACGCGATTCCCGGCAAGCTCAACAAGACGTGGTTCAAGGCGACGCGCGTCGGCGTGTTCCAGGGCCAGTGCGCCGAGCTCTGCGGCCTCTACCACGCGAAGATGCTCGCCGCGGTCGAGGTGATGCCGGCGGCCGAGTTCGACTCGTGGTACGAGGAGCGCCGCGCCCAGCAGGAGGCCGGCACGTCGCCACTCGGCGAGGAGCTCTGGGACGGCACCTGCGCGAAGTGCCACGGCCTCGAGGGCGAGGGCGGCTACGGTCCGCGCATTGCCGGGACCGCACTGATCAAGAACACGCAGTCGATCGAGGCCCTCCTGCGCAAGGGCGGCATCCTGATGCCGCCCGTCGGACGCGACTGGACGACCGACGAGATGAACGCCCTGACCGATTACCTGAAGGAGCACGTTGGCAACCAGGGTTGAGCAGCCGCACGTCCCCGCCTGGCAGCGCGGCAAGGTCGCGAGCTGGCTCGTCACCGTCGACCACAAGCGGATCGGGATCCTCTATATCGGCACCGCCGGGTTTTTCTTCGCGATCTCGGGCTTCCTCGCGCTCCTGATCCGCACGCAGCTCACGAACCCCGACAACACGATCATCACCGGCAACTCGTACAACGAGGTCGTCACGATGCACGGGACGGGGATGGTCTTCTTCGTGATGGTTCCCGTGCTCGCCGGCCTCGGCAACTTCATGGTGCCGCTCCAGATCGGCGCCGCGGACATGGCCTTCCCGCGGCTGAACGCGCTGTCGTACTGGTTCTACGCCTGCGCCGGCCTCGTCTACTGCACCTCGTTCCTGGCCTCGGGCGGCGCGGCGAACACCGGCTGGACGGCCTACCCGCCGCTCTCCCTCGAGGCGGTGGGGAACGGGCAGGACCTCTGGATCCTCTCGATCCACATCCTCACGCTCTCGTCGGCGCTGAGCGCGATCAACTTCATCGTCACGATCCACAACATGCGCGCCCGCGGCATGTCGTGGATGCGCGTCCCCCTGTTCGTGTGGTCGGTCGAGGTGTACGCCTGGCTTCTGCTCCTCGTGCTGCCCGTGCTCTCCGCCGGCCTGACGATGCTCCTGCTCGAGCGGCAGTTCCCGGAGACGTTCCACTTCTTCCGGCCGGAGGGCACCGACCAGGGCGGCTCACCGGTGCTCTTCCAGCACGTCTTCTGGTTCTTCGGGCATCCCGAGGTCTACATCATGGTCCTGCCCGTGTTCGGGATCATCTCCGAGGTCCTTCCGGTGTTCGCGCGCAAGCCGATCTTCGGCTACAAGGCCGTGGCGTTCTCGACCGTCGCGATCGGCTTCTTCTCGATGCTCGTGTGGGCACACCACATGTTCGCGGTGGGGATGCCCACGTACCTGAACATCTGGTTCATGCTCGCCTCGATGGTGATCGCCGTCCCGACGGGAATGAAGATCTTCAACTGGCTCGCGACCCTCTGGCGCGGCAACATCACGCTCGAGACCCCGATGCTGTTCTGCCTCGGCTTCCTCAGCGTGTTCACGATCGGCGGGCTCTCGGGCATCTATCTCGCCGCGTTCCCGGTCGACTGGCAGGTGACCGACACGTACTTCGTCGTCGCGCACTTCCACTACGTGCTCTTCGGCGGATCGATGCTCGGGCTGCTCGGCGGCCTCTACTACTGGTGGCCGAAGATGTTCGGCCGCCTGCTCTCCGAGCGGCTCGGCAGGTGGTCCTTCTTCTTCATCTTCATAGGCTTCAACGTCACGTTCTTCCCGCAGCACCTGCTCGGCCTGCTCGGCATGCCGCGGCGGATCTACACGTACCGCCACGACGGGCTGTGGGAGGCGTACAACATCACGTCGTCGGTCGGCTCCTACATCATGGGCGTCGGCTTCCTGCTGTTCCTGCTCGCGATCGTGAAGAGCGTCAACGGGCGCCGCGCCGGGAACGACCCGTGGCAGGGCGACACGCTCGAGTGGTACACGACGTCGCCGCCACCCCCGCACAACTTCGACGATGTCCCCTACGTAACGAGCGCGCGGCCGCTCTACGACCTGCGCCGCAGGCTGCGCGAGGCGGAGTCCGCATGAGGACCGACCGGGCACCGGGGCCGCTGCTCCGGCTCGCGACGCTCGCCGCGGCGGCAGCCGCGGCGGCCGTCGTCGTGAGCGCCGCGCTCGAGCTCGGCCGGGGCCATTGGGGCGCCGCGCTCGTCGCACTGCCGCTCCTCGTCGCGGTGCTCGTCGCAGCCATCGTCTCGTACCGCCGGCTCGTGCTCCCCGCGGCCGTCGCCGTCGGCCTCATGGTCGCCGCGATCGCGACGGGCGGTCTGGTCGCATGGCTGGACACGACCTGGGCGGTCGGCGTGCACGTCGCAGCAGCCGGAGGGGCGCTTGCGGCGTCGCTCGTGACGCTCGTCGTCTCCTTCCGCGGCGAGCCCCTGCCGCTCGGGCCGTGGCGCGACTACGTGACGCTGACGAAGCCGCGCATCATGTCGCTGCTCCTGATCACGGGCGCCGGCGGGATGTTCGTGGGTGCGAGCGGCTGGCCGGGCGCGGTCGAGCTGCTCACGATGCTCGTCGGGCTCGCCCTCGCGTGCGGCGGCGCCAGCGCGCTCAACCACGTGATCGACCGGGACATCGACAAGCTGATGGGCTCGCGCACTGCCGCGCGACCCGTCGCCTCCGGACGCGTGCCGGCGCCGCGCGCGCTCGAGTTCGGGGTCGTCCTCTCGGCGCTCTCGTTCGCGCTCCTCGCCTCGACCGCGAACGTGCTGACGGCGGTGCTCGCGCTCGTCGGGAACCTCTTCTACGTCGTGGTCTACACCGGCTACCTGAAGCGCTCGACCGACCAGAACATCGTCATCGGCGGCGCAGCCGGCGCGGTGCCGCCGCTCGTCGGCTACGCCGCCGCGACGGGCGACCTGGCGCTACCCGCCCTGTGGCTCTTCCTGATCGTGTTCCTCTGGACGCCGCCGCACTTCTGGGCGCTCGCGCTGATGA
>DASTKF010000188.1:0-12510 GCA_035716065.1 Gaiella sp. | reverse complement strand
GAAGGCGCTTGCCGAGTGGATCGTCGAGACGTGGGGCCATCGCGCCGAAGTGACGACCCGATTCGTGGCGGTCCGCTTCGGGAACGTCCTCGGCTCGTCCGGCTCGGTCGTGCCGATCTTCCGCCGGCAGATCGCCCGCGGCGGGCCGGTGACGGTGACGCACCCCGAGATGACGCGGTTCTTCATGACGATTCCCGAGGCGGTGCAATTGATCGTCCAGGCCGGTGCGATCGGCGGTCGCGGGCAGGTGTACGTCCTCGACATGGGCGAGCCGGTTCGCATCGTCGACCTCGCTGAGAAGATGATCCGCCTGTCGGGGAAGGAGCCGGGACGGGACATCGTCATCGAGTACGTCGGGCCGGCGCCCGGCGAGAAGCTCCACGAGGAGCTCGTCGGGCACGGCGAGACGGTCTCGCCGAGCCGGCATCCCAAGATCGACCTGATCACCCGGCCGCCCGTCGACTCGGAGTGGCTCGAGGCAGAGCTCGCGGACCTCGAGCGGCTCGTCGAGGACGGTGAGACGCTCGAGCTCGTCGGCGAGCTGCGGCGTCTCGTGGGCGAGCCGCGGCGCGAGGGGGCCGTTGCCCCCGAGTCGGGGCACGTGCCATAGCCCCGAGCGCACCGGTCTTCGTCGTGGGCGACGTCCACGGCTGTCGCGACGCGCTCGCAACGCTCCTCCGCGACGCGGGGCTGGTCGATGCGGAGGAGCGATGGGCGGGGGGAGATGCCCGCGTCTGGCTGGTCGGGGACCTGACCGACCGGGGCCCCGACGGCATCGGCGCGATCGACCTCGTCCGCCGTCTCGAGCGGCAGAGCGCAGGCGCCGTCCGCTGCCTCCTGGGAAATCACGAGGTGCTCCTGCTCTCCGTCCTCCGCTTCGGCGGCGAGGAGACGAGCATCCCCGGCGAGTCGTTTCACGACATGTGGCTGCGGAACGGCGGAGTCGAGTCGGACGTGCGGAGGCTCACGCCCGAGCACGTCTCCTGGATCGCGGCCCTGCCGCCGCTCGCACTCGAGGGCGAGACCCTGCTGATCCACGCGGACACGACGGCATATCTCGCGCTCGGACGCTCGGTCGACGCGGCCGCGCGCGCGACACGGGCCGTTCTCGCGGCGGGATCGGCGAACGAGATCGACGACCTTCTCGGCATCGTCTCCGACCGGATGCGGCTCGACGACCCGGCGGCCGTCCAGGCGCTGCTCGACGGATACGGCGGCACGCGCATCGTGCACGGGCATACGCCCATCGCGTCGCTGCTCGGTGTCGACCCGCGGAGCGTGACCGAGCCGCTCGTCTACGGCGACGGGCTCGTGACGAACGTCGACCACTGCCTCTTCGCAGGCGGGCCTGGGTTCGTCACAAGGCTGTGAGGAGGAGGTCGAGGAGAAGCGCGGGATCGCGGGTCGCGCGCGCGGCGTCCGGTTGCTTGCGCTCGACGGCGATGCTGTTCGCGTCCTCGAGCGTCCGCAGCCGCCCCTCGGCCACGAGGCGCTCGTCGACGGCGCCCATCCGTCCCGTGAAGGTCGTGTAGACGGGCGTTCCGAGCGCGACGGCCTCGCGGTTCATCGTGCCGCCCGCCGAGACGACCAGGTCGGCGAGCGCGACCAGGCTCAGGGCATCGACCGCTCTGTCCGGCACGAGCAGGGACGGCAAGGCGGCGTCGCGGATCGTCTCGCGCTGCTCCGGCGTGCGCGGTAGCACGACGGCATGGACGCCGGGGTCACGTCCGAGGCGCTCCAGGACAGCTGCGAAGATCGGGTTGCGGTGGCGGTGGTAGAGAGAGACGTCGGGCGGGGTGCGCACGACGGCGAGTACCCGATCCCGGTCGATCCGCAGTGCGTCGAGGGCGGCCGCGTCGGGTGTGAAGCCGTCGAGGTAGTACTCCTCCTTGAGCCCCGGGTAGCGCCGCACCTTTCGCGACCGTGCGCCGATCCGGTCGAGGCGGCTCTGGGGAATGACCTCCGGGACGATCACCCGTGTCGCCGCCCGGCAGCCGAGGCCGTGCTGCGCGCGCGCGAACTCGTAGTCGAACGCGTAGGACGACGGCAGGCCGATGGAGCGGGCCGCGAGCGGCAGTTCGTGCGAGGCATGCGAGAGCGCGATGTCGAAGTCCCGTGCGCGCGCGAAGCGGCGGAGCGCTCGCAGGCGCGCCGACATTGCCCGAACCTTGCCCGCGCGCGACGCCCCGGCGTGCGGCGGCCCGACGACGGTGTGCTCGAGGCCTGCGTCGTCGAGGAGCTCGAGCGTCTGTGCAAAGTCCCGCGCGGTGACGGTCACCTCGTGCCCCCGAGCCTCGAGCAGGCCGACTAGCGGCCGGAAGAAGACCACGTGCGGTGAGTTCGTCACGTCGATCCAGACCCGCATGGGTCACTTCTATAACATTCGCTTATGGATACGCGCCAGCTGGCCGCGTTCTGCGCCGTCGTCGAGCGGCGCTCGTTCTCACAGGCGGCGGAGCAGCTCGGCGTCACGCAGCCGGCCGTCTCACTCCAGGTGCGCGCACTCGAGAAGCGGCTCGGCGCCCAGCTTCTCGACCGGTCGGGCCGCCGTGTCGAGCCGACCGAGGCGGGTGCGCGCCTCTACCGTGGCGCCCAGCGGCTCCTCGCGCTCGAGCAGCAGGTGCTCGACGAGGTGGCGGCGGAAGGCGACGGAGACCTCTCGGGCGCACTCATGATGGGCGCGTCGACCGGGCCGGCCGCGGTGGTCGTGCCACGGCTCCTCGGCGAGTTCCAGCGCGCCCACCCCGCGGTTCGCGTCGCGCTCGAGGTGCACGACACGCGCATGGTCGTCGAGCTCGTCGCGGAGCGGCGCCTCGAGCTCGGCATCGTCGGCGCCGCGCCGCGCCATCGGGCCGTGCGGTTCGAGCCCTTCGCGTACGACGAGGTCGTCCTCGTCTGCCCGCCAGGGCACCGTTTCGCGGGCCGCACCATCGACGTCCACGAACTCGCGTCGGAGTCGCTTGTCGTGATGCAGGAGGGAGCCGGCGTCCGCAGGGTTGTCGAGGACGAGCTCCGCCGGCTCGGCGTGCGGCTGCGGGACATCGATCCTCGCCTCGAGCTCGGCCTCCAGGAATCGGTGCGTAGTGCGGTGCTCGCGGGTCACGGCGTCACGTTCATCTCGCGCGCGGCGGTCGAGTCCGACCTCGCCTCGGGCGCGCTTGCGGAGGCGCGCGTGGAGGGAATGGACGGGCGTCGCGAGATCTCACTCGTACGCAGCGCCGCGCGGGTGCAGACACGCGTGGCCGATACGTTCGTCGAGTTCGCGCGGGAGAGGCTTGAGGCGCTCCAGCTCGGCCTCGTCCCCGCGGCAACCGAATGACGGAGATACCGACGGCGCGAATCATCCGCTTCGGCGCCGGCGCGATCGCGGAGCTCGAGGACGTCTGCAACGAGGCGGGCATCGCGAGACCGCTTCTCGTCACGACCCGCCGAGGCTCGGGGACGGTGGCCGGTCTTCCCGTCGTCGAGACGTTCGACGGCGTCCTTCCGCACGTTCCCGTCGAGACAGTGCGTGCTGCGGCCGAGCGTGCCCGCGAGGTGGGCGCCGACGGGCTCGTCGGGCTCGGCGGTGGGAGCGCGATCGACACGTGCAAGGCGGTCGTTGCCGCGTTGGCCGCAGGCGGAATGGAGCCGCTCCCCCGCGTCGTCGCCGTCCCGACGACGTACGCAGGAGCCGAGTGGACGCCGTACTTCGGGATGCTCCTCGCTCCGGGCCGGAAGGGCGGCGGCGGAGACGAGCGCGCGCGCCCGGTCGCGGCTATCTACGACCCCGAGCTGAGCGTCGGACTGCCGCTCGCCGCGACGGTCGGCACCGCGATGAACGCGCTCGCGCATTGCGCCGAGGCCCTCTACCACCCCGAGCGCAACGCCGCCGCGGAGCGCCACGCGGAGACCGGTGCCATGGCGATCGGCTACGCGCTGCCGCTCGTCGTCGAGCGGCCGGACGGGATCTACGGCAGGACGCGGCTGCTCGAAGGCGCGATGCGCGCCGCCCTTGCGCTCGCCGAGTCGGGCCTCTGCCTCGGGCACGCGATGGCGCAGGCGCTGGGTGGCCGCTACGGGCTGCCGCAGGGGTCGACGAACGCCATCTGCCTCCCGGCGGCACTCCGGTTCAACGCGGTCGCCGTCCCGGACGGTGTCGCCCGTCTCGCGGCGGCGCTCGGCGCCGAGGACGCTCCGGCCCGCGTCGAGGAGCTGGCGCGGCTCGGCGGCTTCGGCCGGCTCCGCGACCTCGACGTCCCGGAAGCCGACCTCGACGAGGTCGCAGAGGCCGTCGTCGCTCGCCGCGGCGCGCTGGAGAACCCCCGCCCCGTGACGGCCGCCGAGGTCGCCGAGCTGCTGCGCTCCATCTGGTGAGCCTCGTCAGGTGAACCGCTCGCCCTCGTCGCGACGGTAGCCCCACCAGGCGAGCGCGAAGAACACGAGTCCCCACGCCGCGAGCGCGGCGACGTGGTGCAGCGGCACGGGGTGATCTCCGGTGGCCACCGGATCGAGTACCTCCATCCAGCTGCGCGTCGGGAGGAGCTGCGACGCAATGTCGACGCTGCGGGGCACATCATCGGTCGGACGGGTCCAGAGGAAGCCGCCGATCGCGAGCGGGAGGTAGAGCAGGTTCGCCACCGGCAGCGCGGCACGCGGGGCGAGCCAGTAGCCGAACGCGATGCCGAGCAGCGCGAACGGGATGCACCCGACGAGCAAGGTCGACCCGAGCGCGAACGCGCGCCACGGCACCATCCGAACCCCGTACACCGTGAACGCGACCAGTGACACGGCGGCGACGGTCGCGGCGGCGAACACGAGGGCGGAGAGGACCCGACCGGCAAGCCTCGCGGCAGGCCCCACCGGCAGCGTACGCAGGTATGACTCCCAGGGCGTCGTCCTGGTGGTGGCGATCCCGACGCCGAACTGGAAGAACGCGACGCCGAGGAGCGCCATCGCGGCGAACCCCGCGTACAACCGCTGGGGCTCCCCTTCCTCGAACGTTCGACCGAAGAGGAGGAGCAGGATCGCAGGAAAGGCGATCGTCGGAACGGAGTAGCCGAGGTAACGCCCGAGATTGGCGGTCTCCGCCCGCGCGTGTGCGAGCGCCAGCCTCATTCGGCGGCTCCCGTCAGGGTCACGAAGGCGTCCTCGAGGCTCGTGGGCGTCACGTGGAGCTCTTTGAACTCGACTCCGGAGCGGACGAGCGCCGTGACGAACGCGTCGGCATCGTCGACGTAGATCACGTGCCGGTCGCCAGCCGAGTCGACGGCGCCGACGCCGGGGAGCGGTGGGAGCGCGCCGGCACGCAATGTCACCTTCGTCAGGCCTCCGCGCGCCTTGACCTCGGCCACCGTTCCCTCGACCAGGACCCGTCCCGCGGCGAGGACCACGATGCGGGTCGCGATCGCCTCCGCCTCGGCGAGCTGCTGCGTCGTCAGGAGGACGGCACCCCCGCGCGCGGCGAACGCCGCGAGATCGTTCAGCAGCGATCGTCGGGCGTTTGCGTCCATGCCGGCGGTCGGCTCGTCGAGGAAAAGCGTCCCCGGGTTTCCCGCCAAGGCGAGGGCGACGGCAAGTCGCCGTCGCTGACCGCCGGACAGGCCCCCGGCGTGGCGTCCGGCGACGCTCGCGAGATCGAGCCGCTCGAGAATGTCATCCGAGGAGGCAGCGCGGTCGAAGTGCGCACGAACGAGCTCGACGGTCTCGCGCACGCGAAGGCCCGGTGGGAAGCCGACGTCCTGCAGGACCGCCCCGACGCTCCGTCGGGCGCTTGCCTCACGGGGGTCGCGACCGTAGAGCTCGACGCGGCCGGAGTCGGGCCGACGCAGTCCGAGCATGATCGAGACCGCCGTCGACTTTCCAGCGCCGTTCGCGCCGAGCAGCGCGACGATCTCCCCGCTCCGCAGCTCGAGCCCGATCGAGTCGAGCGCCTTCACCGACGGGAACGACTTGGTCACGCCCTCGAGGAGGGCAAGCGGCGGCGAATCGGTCGCGATGGTCTCGTGCATCGGTCGGGGACCCATGGACGGCGACTCGGATCCTAGGAGGCGTGGAAGGTCGTGCCTAGTGTCCAAGACGGACGTGTCCGCTCTCGCTCCCATGGCGACGCCGACGAAGACGTTGTAGGTCGAGTGCGCCGCCATCGCGGCGACGATGCGTCCCGTGACGAGGTACGCGAGGCCGAAGAGCGAGCCGGTTGCGAGGTGCGTCCAGGCCCGTCGGCCGAGTCGCCTCACGTGCGCCACGGCGAAGAGCGCCGAGCTCGCGGCGAGCGCACCGTGCGGACCGAGCGGTGGGACGAGGAAGCCGAGAACGAGTCCCCGCCAGATTGCCTCCTCCTCGGCCGACTTCGCCGTGAGGACGGCGCTCCGGGCCAACAGGCGCTTCCGCGGCAGCGCGGAGAACGCGGACGCGGCGATCGGCCGTCGGGCGACAAGGAGGAAGCCACAGCCCCCAACGAGGCAGCCGAGGGCGATGGCTTCGGCCAGAGGTCGGACGCTCGGATCGAGCGGCCGGACGCTCGGCGCTACGAGGGAGGCCCCGACCGCCACGGCGATCCACCCTCCGAGTCGCGACGCCGCGACGGCCCTCATGTCGCGGGATACCCGAGCGACACGAGGTAGAGCGAGGCTTCGTAGATCCCGTCCACACCGAGGAACGCGTCGACCTCGCGATCGAAGAACCCTCCAAGGGGCACGGCGTCCAGGCCGAGAGCCGCGGCCGCAAGGAGCAGGTTCTGTCCCACGTGACCCGCTTCCATCAGCGCGAAGCGGTAGGCACGTGCGCCGTACTTGAACCGGGAGCGCCAGAACATTGCGGTCATGGCGACCACAGCGGCACTCTCGGCCAGCGGCTCTGCGTAGGGCGACAGCTCGGCCCCTGCCGGGGACTCGAGCGGCCGCAGGTGCTCCAGGCCGTGCCGCAGCGGGTCGTAGTGGTACAGCGCCAGGTCGAGGCCTTCGACGCGGTGGCTGACGACGTAGAGCTCGAGCGGGTAGAGGGCTCCACCCGAGGGGACGGTCCGCAGCGCCTGGGGGGTTCCGTCGATTCCAGCGTTGACGCCGTATGCGGCATGGAGAAGCGTCGCGAGCTTGCTCAGCCCGAGGGCGCGCGGCCCGAACGACCGTCGGGACCGGCGGGTCGCGATCGCATCTGCCAACGTCGCAGGGCCGAGGTCAGCCGCGGGAAGGAGCACGAACGGCCGCTGGGGATGGCGCTTCACGGAGCGGCTCGCTGTGATCCGCATCTCGAGGCTCCGCTCGAGCCGAGCCGCGCCCACGACCTGCGGGTCGGTGACGCCCGCGTAGATCCGTGAGGCCTCGTGGTAGTCCTCGGTGGGGTCGGGCTCGGGCGCGCTGTCCGCACCGACGATGCTCGCCAGCCGGACGGTCCGGACGATCTCTGCCGGAGCAGGAGCGCCGGTGGGCGCTGTGGAGACGGGATCGCTCACGGGAAGGGATGCGGGAGGGGGTTCAGGTCGGCGGGCTCGAGCGGGGCCGGGACGAGACCGGCCTCGTGAGCCGCGGTGTACAGGCGCGTGCCACCGAGAAACCGCGCGCGGTGCGACACGTCGAGCGCACAGAGCTCGGGCACGATCACCCGTGCGACGGAGAGACCGAGCGACCGAACGTCCGGTGAGGTGACGTCCACGACGTAGGCGGAGAGGCCGTGACGAGCAAGCCTCCGCAGCACAGCGTCCACCTGCAAGCGCGGTGTCGTCCCTTCGAGCGCCTCGACCGACCGCGTCGGCCGTCGTTCCCCGGAACCGTCCAGGAACCCGGCGCGCTCCGCGTGCTCGGGCCGGGCGTAGTACAGCAGATGCTCCTCGAACGTCTCGATCCGGTCAGGGTCGGGGGAAGGAGTGCCGGGCTGCTGGGCGAGCGTCTGCTGGCGAACCCACCGGTAGACGCCGAACCCCTCCGCGACGGCAGCCAGCCACGCATCGCCGACGGTTGCCGAGGCGCCCGCACCCATCGCGAGCGACGCGCCCGAGCCGGGAGGCCCGTGCACGACCGCGATCGCGATCGGGACGTCGAGGAACGCGCTTCCGTCGAGCACGTTGAACGGGACGCCGGTCACGTCGAAGAACCGTCGGTCGTGCGACTGGAGGTCCTCGTCGTCTGTCCAGTCGAGCAGCGGCAGGGACAACCTGCACTTCCAGGCGAGCATCACCGCATCGCGCTCGACGAGCTCGAGCAGGGCGCGCAGCACAGCTTCCGTGAAGGTCGCGGCGCACGCGAGGCCGTTCGAGGTCGAGTGCGCGATCGGGAGCGAGGCGGTCGACGGCCGACCCAGGTACACGAGCTCGGCCGGGAGGTAGGCCGGTGAGCCGTCGTGCAGCGACGCGCCCTCGACGAAGGTCGTGGGCGTGTCCTCCGTGAACTCCGTAAACGGCAGGTCTCCCTCCGCGTACTGGGCCGGGTGGAAGAGCGCAAACCTGAACGGTCGCACGGCGGCGTCGCCGAGGGTGCGGGCGGTGGCGAGCTGAACGCGCTCTCGCGGGACGTACACGGCCGAGTACCGCTCGAGCGCCTCACCGATCGCTGCGGCTCGTGCCCGCGCCGGCAGCGGGTGGGCTCCGCTCCCGTAGTCCACCGCGCTGCCGCCGAGCGTTCGCACGGCCGAGGCGAGCTCGGCCGCGCAATTCGGGAGCGACGCCTCGTCCGTGGTGTACGTCGTCGAGATCGTCCGCGTGACGATGCCGACGAGCGGTGACACCGCCTCCTCGAGCCGTTCGAGCGCGCACTCGACGGGGGTGAACGGCTCGTCCGTCAGTCCCGCGGTCACGCGACGGCCTCGAACCACGGGGAGGGCACCGCCTGGGCCTGGGGCCCGCACGCCGCGCAACGCGGCGCGCGGAGCAGCCGATCGAACCGCAGCCCGACCACCATGCCCGCTTCCAGCGCGTAGAACCGACCGGGCAGGGTCGGATCGGCCGTCGTCAGCCAGCGAACGGCGAGAACTGCGGCCAGGCCGGCGGCGATCGACGCGAGCGGAGCGGGAAGCGGCGCTCGACGCGGCGTGCGCTCGACGAGGTCGAAGTCCTCGTCGTACCCGGAGGCGGCCGCGCGTCGGGTGACGAAGCACGCCCGACACGCGGACGTCCCGGGCACGAAGACCGGGCCGGCGATCACGAACCGTCCGTCGTACGGCAAGACCTGCAACCACGGGTCGCGACGCCGGAGTGCCCGATCGTTCAGGCTCGAGAGGGCGTCCACGTCGTCGTGCTCGGGGGCGGCGACGACGAACGTGCCCGCGGCCGGCTCTGAGTCGACTGAGAGAGTCTCGACCTGGGGCAGCCCGGAGAGCGGGAGGAGACGCGCAAGCTCCCGGGCGATCGAGCCCGATCCGACGACCCCCACGCGCGCGCCCTCGAGTGCGTCCACCGCCGCCGGTGTCGTGGTGCCTACCACGGCCGCGGCGAACGCCGCCGCCGCGCCCGCGGGACGACCCGCCTCGGTCGGCCCGTCCACCAGCAGCTGGTGCTCGGCGAGGAGCGCCAGGGCGTTGTTCACCGCCGGGGCGGCTGCAGGCCCGAGTATCGCCTCGAGCTCCTTCCGCGTTCGAGTCCCGTCGAGGAGCGGGAGCAGCCTCGGCAACAACGCACGGGCCGCACCGCCCTCGAGCGTCACGAGCGTGCCTCCGTGCTCGATCAGGACGCGCGAGCCGTCCTCGACGAGCCGGCACCAGGGTGCGAGGGCCGGACGATCGGGGAGCGCCATGCCGGGCCTCGACCCTCGGGTCACCAGCAGAGCGTCGTGCACGTGCAGCAGAGGACGATCGTGCCGCAGCCGCCGCAGCAGCCGGGCTCGTCGTCGACGACTGCGTACGTCGCCGCGCCGTACCCGCGGACGTTGGCGGAGAGGTCGAGCATCTCCTCGGTGAGCTCGTCGAACATGTGACACCCCTTTCGGTCGAAGAACGATGACTGTTGCCACGATTGCGAATCGCGGGCCGCAGCACCAGATGGCGTTTGTCGCGAAAGAGCGCCGATCGATCCACAGCGCGCAGGCGTTCTCCGGGCTGCGGCGCCGGGCGCCGCGCCTACACTCCGGGACGTGCCGGTGCGTGCTCCCCGCATCCTCGCCGTGGCCTCGGCCGTGGATCTCAACTTTCGCTACGGCTGCACCCCGGCCTGGTGGCAGCTCTGGAAGGGGCTGTACGAGGCGGGTGCCGACCTCGTCGTGACGCCGTACCGCGGGCGGCCCGTCGAGTCGCCCTGGTGGCGAACGGCGTCGAATCCCACGTACCGCGAGGGCGAGAGCTACGCGGCGCTCCGCGGCGGGATCGCCCGGCTCAAGGGCGACCGGTATCTGCGCCGTGTCGAGGAGAGCCCCGAGGACGGCGCGTTCGACAAGCTGACGCGCGAGACGATCTGGAAGGTCGTCACCCCGCGCTGGCGTCGCCACCTCGACCGGCTCGTCGAGCGTGAGCGCCCGGACGCAGTGCTCGTCTTCACGGTGCCCATGGCGCACTTCCGCGGCATTCCCGCGTATCTCCGCGAGCGCCACGGTGTCCCGGTCGTGTTCTACGACGGCGACGTGCCCATGAGCCTGCCCGAGTTCGGCGGCATGGACACGGGGTTCAACTACTACCACGGCGCCGATCCCTCGGAATACGACCTGGTGCTCTCGAACTCGGAGGGCGGGCTCGATCGCCTGCACGAGCTCGGCGCCCGGCGGGCGGAGGCAGTGCTCTGGGCGGCAGACCCAGAGTTCTTCCGCCCACTCCCCGTGGAGAAGGACTGTGACGTCTTCTTCTACGGCTATGGCGACAAGTTCCGGCGCGAGTGGATGGCGGCGCTGGTCGGTGAGCCGAGCAGACGCGATCCCCGCATCGACTTCGCGCTCGGCGGGCGAGACTTCCAGGGCGACGTGGGTCGCGCGCGCGAGATCGGAGACGTGCCGTTCAACGCCTTCGCGCGCGCGATCTCGGCGGCGCGCGTGAACCTGAACGTGACGCGCCGAGCACACGCGACCGTGGACGGCTCGTCGACGTGCCGGCCGTTCGAGCTCGCGTCGGCGGGCGCCGCGATCGTGTCGAACCCGCACGCGGGCCTCGAGCGCTGGTTCGAGCCGGGAAGCGAGCTCTTGGTCGTGGATTCCGCGGACGGCGCACTCGACGCGTATCGGGCGCTCCTCGACGATCCCGCCGAGGCGGAAGCGATGGGCGCGCGCGCCCGCGAGCGCGTCCTCGACGAGCACACGTACGCCCATCGCGCGCGCCAGGTGCTGCGGCTGCTCGGGCTCGAGGCTGCGGTGCCGGTATGACCGGAAAGCGAACCGTCGCCGTCGTCCCCGCGTTCGACGAGGAAGCGGCCATCGGCGCCGTCGTCCGGGAGATCGCCGAGTTCGACCCGGCCATCGATGTGGTGGTCGTCGACGACGGATCGTCGGACGGGACGGCGGACGCCGCGGCGCGCGCCGGCGCGACCGTCGTGCGACTGCCGTTCAACCTCGGCATCGGAGCTGCCGTCCAGACGGGCTTCCGCTGGGCGCTCGAGCGGGAGTACGACGTCGCCGTGCGGCTCGACGGGGACGGCCAGCACGACGCCGCCGAGCTCGCGAAGCTGCTCGCGCCGCTCGAGTCCGACGAGGCGGACGTCGTCACAGGCTCGCGGTTCCGCGAGGGTGAGGACGGGTACCGACCACCGGTCCACCGCCGGATCGGGATCAGTTGGTTCGCCCGCCTGGTCTCGCTCCTCTCGGGACAGAGGGTGACCGACACGACGTCGGGCTTCCAGGCGCTGAACCGGAACGGGATCGAGCTCTTCGCGCGCGACTACCCGAGCGACTACCCGGAGGTCGAGGCGACCGTCCTCGTCCTCAAGCACCGGCTCCGGCTCGTCGAGGTGCCCGTCACGATGCGCGAGCGCGAGCACGGCTCATCGTCGATCACCTTCCTGCGCTCGGTCTACTACGCATTCAAGGTGACGCTCGCGCTCTTCGTCGCGATGGGCAGACGGTACGCCGTTCCCTCGGAGGGGGCGCAGCCGTGACGCCGGTACGGATCTCGATCGCGGCCGCGGTCGGCTCCGTGATCCTCATCCTGATCGTGCTCGAGCTGATCCGCGGACGGCGCCTCAAGGAGCGCTACGCCCTGCTGTGGCTCGTGACCGGGCTCGTGCTCCTCGTTCTCTCGGCCTGGCGCGGGGGCCTCAACACGATCGCCGGGTGGCTCGGCGTGTCGGGGTACCCGCCGGCGATCCTGTTCGCCGCGGCGATCATGTTCGTGATCGCCGTCCTCCTCCATTACTCGACGGTCCTCTCGAAGCTGACCGACGACAACGTGCTGCTTGCGCAGGAGGTCGCCCTGCTCCGGACGCGGGTCGACGCGCTCGAGGGAGCGGCGGCGCCCGAGATCAGCCCGACACCGGTGGAGCCACGGGCGGGCTGATCGCGAAGACGTCACCGCGTGTGTCGTCGTCGAGCCAGTTCGCCGCGACGCCGACCCGGTAGACCGCGTCGGCGGGCGGATCGCGATCGACGTACGTGTGGTCGCGGGTGGTGACGAGCGTCTCGGCGCGGA
>DASTKF010000187.1:0-4781 GCA_035716065.1 Gaiella sp. | reverse complement strand
CGCCGCAGGATCGCGACGAGAGGCCACGCGAAGAAGAGCGCGAGGAAGGCGATCGGGACGGCGGCGGTCGCCGTCCGGCTCAGCGTACGACGATGTCGGTCCACCGGGCGACCCAGCGGTCGCGGTTGGCGTCGATCTCCTCGGGCGAAAGCTGGAGCGGGTCCTTCGGCACAACGGCGTACTTGACGAAGGCCTCGGGGAGCGGGACGCCCGACCGCACCGGGTAGACGAACATCGATCCGGGCACGTCTGCCTGGAAGCGCTCCGAGAGCATGAAGTCGATCAGCTTCCGCGCCCCGTCGACGTTGTGCGCGCCGCGGAGGATCCCCGCGTACTCCACCTGCCGGTAGCAGCCGTCCTCCACCGCGGCCGTCGGCGCCGTGGAGGGCTTCTTCGATGCGAAGATCACCTCCGCGGCGGGGCTCGACGCATACGAGACGACGATCGGGCGCTTGCCGGGGCTGCCTGCCGCACCGGAGAACTGCTGGGTGTACGCCTCCTCCCAGCCGTCCACGACCATCACGCCGTTCGCGCGCAGTCCGCGCCAGTACGTCTCCCAGCGATCGCCGAAAGTCGCGATCGTCGCGAGCAGGAACGCGAGGCCCGGCGAGGACGTGGCGGGGTTCTCGACGACGAGCAGGTTGCGGTACCGGTCGAGGCCAAGGTCGGCGAGGCTCGCCGGCGGTGGCACATCGCGCGATGCGAACCAGCGTCGGTCGACGTTCAGGCACACCTCTCCGTGGTCGATCGGCGTGACGTGCGCGTCCGGGCTCGAGAAGTCCGGCTCGAGCGCCGAAAGCTCCGGTGAGCGGTACTCGTCGAGCAGGTCGCCGTCGAGCGCGCGCGACAGGATGCTGTCGTCGATCCCGAAGATGACGTCTCCCTGGGGGTCGCCCGCGGTCAGGAGCGCCTTGTTGAGCGTCTCGTTCGCGTCGCCGCCCTGCAGGATCCGGAGCTGGAGGCCGGTGTCCTTCTCGAACGCCTGCTTGACATCCTTCGAGACGGCGAAGGAGTCGTGCGTCACGAGGACGACGTCCTTCGGCTGCGAGCCGTCGCTGCCGCAGCCCGACGCGGCCAGGCCAACTGCCATGGCAACGACGAGGAGAAGCGCAGCGCTGCGCCCCATTGGTCGCTTGTAACACTGTGTCACTTGGGCTTCTCCGGTTCCGGTTCCGGTTCCGGTGACGGACAGATCGCAAGCACGACGCCGCTCGCCACGGTCACGCGGGCCTCCTCGCCCAGAAAGACGTTGGACACGCCGCGCGTCGTCCCGGACGAGAGCGTCTCCGCGGCGAGCGGATACTCGAGGCCCGACGTCGTCACGCCCTCCGCCGCCCCGCCGAGGGGCAGCAGCGTCACGAGATCGCCGGGGCTTCCCCGAAGCGTCCGCTCACCGCGTACCACGTGGACCACCGCGTCGCCGACCAGCGCGTCCAGCTCGAGCGCCTCGTAGCGCTCCGCGCCGAGCAGGAGGAGCGACGCCGCGAGATGGTCGAGGCGGCCGCCCGCGCTCCCGATCACGAGGACGCTGCGTGCCCCGAGCGCGGCGGCCTCGTCGAGGGCCAGCTCGAGGTCGGTGGCGTCTTTCGCGACGGGATGCCGGACGATCCGCGTGCCGGTCGCCTCGGCCCTGGCGAGCGCGGCGGCGGAGACGGAGTCGAGGTCGCCGACGACGACGCCGACCTCGAGGCCGAGCTCGCCGGCGCGCTCGAGACCGCCGTCGGCGGCAATCACCGTTCCCCTGCCGGGCACGGCGACGGCCGGGCCCGGCCCCGATGCGACGACGACGACGTCCGGCTCGATCACGCGTTCCTCCGCTGGCATTACCCAGATCAGGTTCTGCGGGTCGGCGGCGCCTCGAGCCGCCCTCTCAGCACGGTTGCCCGAGCTCCCCGTTTCGCAGGCATATCCTAGACGTCGGGCCACCCCGGCGCGCACGACAGATGCGGGACGCGCGCGGCCCCTCGGTCAGATCTCTTCGACGTCCGCGTCCTCGGCGGTGCCGCTCGCCATGGCTCTGGCACGCGCGTCGAGGCTGGGGACGAGCCCGGGATGCCTCGTATCGCTCGCCCCGAAGCCTCCGCCGCTCGTCTCCGACTCGACATTCTCTTGCGTCTGCGGCTCGAGCTCTGTCTCGTTCAGCTCGACCTCTATCTCGTCCGGCTCGAGCCAGTTCTCGATTCGAAGGCCGGGGACGCGGTCGTAGAGACGCGCGCTTGCGGTGACGAGTGTCAGGTCGCGTGACACGGCAATCGCCGCGATCCGGAGGCTCGGCTCGTCGAGCCGGACGCCGATCCGCTCGAGTTGCGCACGGAGCGGGCCGTACACCTCGGCGGCGTCCTGGTCGAACGGGAGCACCGCGCTCGCCGCGGCGATCAGCTCACGGACGCGGCCCGCCACCTCCCCGTCCCCGTTGCGAGCGGCCGCATACGCGATCTCCGCGACGGAGACCGAGGTCGTGAACTGCTGATCACCCGGCGTGCGCGCCAGGCGCCTCACGAGCTGCATCGGCGGCTCACGGAGCAGCGCGGCCGCCAGGACGTCCGTGTCGAAGCAGTACACGGCTACACGATCTCCGGAGGCTCGCGGTCACGGGCGACGGACCGCAAGGCGACGACCTCGACGACCGTTGCGTGGAGTTCCCGATGCGATGCAGCCGCGCCTGCGAACGCCGCCAGCCCGACCGGGCGGTCGCGGTCGTCGACGTCGGGCGGGGCAGGGACGATCGCCGCGACGGGCGATCCGTAGCGCGTCACGACCACCCGCTCGCCCTCGAGGACGCGCTCGAGGATCTCCGTGAGGTGCTCTCGCGCCTCGGTCAGCCCGATCGTCCCGTTCATGGCGCCATCATGACAAGCGACGGGCCGGCTGGGAAAGTCCGGATCGGCCGGTCTGGCGGAGCTCCGAGGCTGCTACACTCCGCCGCCGGCGGTTCCGACACCGCCCTCTTTCCGATGACCACCTACACCGCCAAGCCGGGCGAGATCCAGCGCGACTGGTACGTCGTGGACGCCGAGGGCAGGACCCTCGGGCGCCTCGCGACCGAGATCGCGGACACGCTGCGTGGCAAGGGCAAGCCCCAGTACACGCCGCACGTCGACACGGGCGACTTCGTGATCGTCGTCAACGCCGAGAAGATCCACGTCACCGGCGACAAGCTCGACCAGAAGATGGTGCGCTCGCATTCCGGCTACCCGGGCGGCCTGAAGGAGCGGACGCTCCGGGAGCAGCTTGAGCGCCGCCCGACCGAGGTGATCCGCAAGGCCGTGAAGGGCATGCTCCCGAAGAACCGGCTCGCGGCCGCGCAGCTTCGCAAGCTCAAGGTGTACGCGGGCCCGGAGCACCCGCACGCCGCACAGTCACCGAAGGGATTGGAGGAGCGTCGGTGACAGGCTTCAGCCTGTTTCCGACACAGTCATGACTGAGCTGGCCCAGTATCGCGGCACCGGCAAGCGCAAGACCTCCGTCGCCCGCGTGATTCTCCGCCCCGGCGACGGCACGACGTGGGTCAACGGGCGCTCGCTCGAGGACTACTTCCCTCGTGCGACGCTCCGCAAGCTGGCGCTCGCGCCGCTCGAGGTTGCAGACGCCGAGGGGCGGTACGACCTGCGTGTCCGCGTCCATGGCGGCGGGATCAGCGGTCAGGCCGGCGCTGTGCGCCACGGGATCGCGCGCGCGCTCGTCGATGCCGACCCGGAGCTTCGTGTCCCGCTCAAGCGCCAGGGCTTCCTCACCCGGGACGCACGCAAGGTCGAGCGCAAGAAGGCCGGCCTGCACAAGGCGCGTAAGGCGCCGCAGTTCAGCAAGCGCTGACGCTGGCACTTTCCTTGCGGAAAGTGCCCGGATGACCCACGCTACTGCTGTGGAGGGTGTCGCAATGGCGGAGACGGACGTCGTTCATCCAGCGCGTTCCGGCGGAGTCGGGGCGCGTCGCTGGTTCGGCACCGACGGGGTGCGCGGCGTCGTCGGCGAAGGGTTGACCGCGGAGCTCGTCGAGCAGCTCGGACGGGCGGCGACGCTCTGGTCCGGACGCGGCCGGGTGCTCGTCGGACGCGACACGCGCGGATCCGGGCCTGCGCTCGAGGCGGCGTTGACCCGGGGCATCGTCGACGCCGGCGGCACCGCCGTGCTCGTCGGCGTCCTGCCGACCCCTGCGGTCGCGCTGCTCTCGCAGGACCTCGGGCTCGTCGTCTCCGCCTCTCACAACCCGCCCGAGTACAACGGCGTAAAGGTCTTCGACCGCGAGGGGCACAAGCTGACGGACGCGGACGAGCTCGAAATCGAGGCGCTGGTCGGCGCGCCGGGCCCCGGTGGCGGGTCCGTGGAGCACGCCGAGGACGTCGTCGAGAGCTACGTCGATCACGTCGTCGAGCAGTTCGGATCCGACCTCGGCGGGCTCCGGATCGCCGTCGACTGCGCCAACGGGGCGTTCTCCGCGATCGCCCCGGGCGTGTTCGAGCGGCTCGGCGCCGAGGTGACGGCGCTCGCCGCGACGCCGAACGGGACGAACATCAACGACGGCTGCGGGGCGACCGACCTGGCGATGCTGCAGGCCGCCGTGCGCGCCGGCGGGCACGACCTCGGAATCGCGTTCGACGGTGACGGCGACCGGATGCTGGCCGTGGACGCGAACGGGGACATGGTCGACGGCGATCAGATCGTGGCGATCTGCGCGCTCGCGCTCGGCGTGGACCTCGTCGCCGTGACGGTCATGACGAACCTCGGCTTCCATCGCCTGATGGAGGAGCGGGGTATCCGGGTCGTGACGACGGACGTCGGCG
>DASTKF010000186.1:0-3392 GCA_035716065.1 Gaiella sp. | reverse complement strand
CCCGGGCCGGATGCCGACCCGTGGCGCGGAGGTTCTTCGATAGCCTCCCGCGCGGCGTGGATCTCTACGAATATCAGGGCAAGGAGCTCTTTCGGCGCGCCGGGATCCCGGTCTCCGACGGGCGGCTCGCGACGACCCCCGGCGAGGCGCGCCAGGCGGCGGAGGTGCTCGGTGGCCCCGTCGTCGTCAAGGCTCAGGTTCTCACCGGCGGGCGCGGCAAAGCGGGCGGGATCAAGCTCGCCGCGAACGCGCACGAGGCGGAGGAGCGCGCGAAGGAGATCCTCGGGCTCGACATCCGGGGGCACGTGGTCCGCAAGCTCTGGATCGAGTCGGCCTCCGACATCGCGAAGGAGTACTACCTCTCGCTCACGTTCGACCGCAGCGCGAAGAAGGCGCTCTACATGTTCACGACGCAGGGCGGCGTGGACATCGAGCAGGTCGCGGAGGAGAGCCCCGACGCGCTCGTGCAGCTGCGGATCGACCCCCTCGAGGGCTTTCATCCCTGGCAGGCGCGCCGGCTCGTCTACGCCGGCGGCGTGACCGACCCGTCCGAGCAGAAGCAGATCGCAGCGATCGTCGGAAAGCTCCACGACGCGTTCGTCTCGTTCGACGCGATGCTCTGCGAGATCAACCCGCTGATCGTCACGCCCGACGGCGGGGTGAAGGCGCTCGACGCGAAGTTCACCGTCGACGACAACGCGCTCTTCCGGCATCCGGAGGTCGCTGAGATGCGCGACCGCGAGGCCGCCGACCCGCTCGAGGCGCTCGCGCGCGAGAAGCACGTCACCTACGTCAAGCTCGACGGCGAGGTCGGCGTGCTCGGAAACGGTGCCGGGCTCACCATGTCGACGGTCGACGTCGTCACGTTCGCCGGCGGCCGGCCCGCGAACTTCTGCGACCTCGGCGGCGGCGGCGACGCGCAGGGAGTCGTCGACGCGCTGTCGGTGATCACGCGGGACCCGCAGGTGAAGGCGATTTTCTTCAACATCTTCGGCGGCATCACGCGTTGCGACGAGGTCGCGCGAGGGATCCTCCAGGCGCTCGGCGACATGTCGCTCGAGCTGCCGATCGTCGTGCGGCTCGACGGCACGAACGCCGAGGAGGGCCGCAAGATCCTCGCCGAGGCTGCGCCCGCGAACCTGCGGGTGTCGCCGACGATGCTCGAGGCGGCGAAGCTTGCGGTGGAGCTCGCGGCATGACCTCGCTGGACTGGAGCGCGCGCGCGCGGGGCTACGTCGACTCGGACGCGCACCGTGAGGGCGCCGATCTCGATCTGCTCGTCGCGTGGGCGGCCGGCGCGCGCACGGCGCTCGACGTGGCGACCGGCGGCGGCCACGTGGCCCACCGGCTCCGTGAGGCGGGCGTCGAGGTGGTGAGCTGCGACCCGGCGCCGGGGATGCGGCCCGACGTGATCTGCAGGGCCGAGTCGCTCCCCTTCGCCGACCGTGCGTTCGACGTCGTCGCCTGCCGCACCGCGGCGCACCACTTCACCGACCCGAGTGCCGCCGTGCGCGAGATGGCGCGCGTGAGCTCGGCCCGCGTCCTGATCGTGGACACCGTCTTCATGGGCGAGGCGGTCGAGGAGGCGGAGGCGTTGCGCGATCCCTCGCACGTCCGCAACTACACCGAGGCCGAGTGGCGCGGCTTCCTCGACGAGGCAGGGCTCTCCGTCGCGGAGGTGCAGCTGCTCTCGCATTCGTTCGACTTCGCGGCGTGGCTCGAGCGGACGGGGTGCGAAGGCGACGAGGCCGTGCGTGCCGAGGCGCTGCTCGGAGACCGCGTCGCCGACGGCCGGCTGACCCTCGACAAGCTTGCGATCAAGGCCGTGAAGGGAGCCTGATGGCGATCCTCGTCGACAACGACACGCGGCTCGTCGTCCAGGGCCTGACCGGCTCCGAGGGGCGCTTCCACGGCCTGCGCAACCGCGACTACGGCACCAAGCTCGTCGCGGGCGTGACACCCGGCAAGGGCGGTCAGGACGTCGACGGCGTGCCCGTCCTCGACACCGTCGCGGACGCCGTCTCCGCTCACGGCGCGAACACCTCGATGATCTTCGTCCCGGCCCCGTTCGCCGCCGACGCCATCTACGAGGCCGTCGACGCCGGTGTCCACACGGTGATCACGATCACCGAGGGCGTTCCCGCGCACGAGATGCTGCGCATCCACGCGTACATCCGCGCCAGGGGCGTCAGGCTGCTCGGGCCGAACTGCCCGGGCGCGCTCTCGCCGGGCAAGGCCAACGTCGGGATCATCCCGGCCGAGATCTTCCAGCCGGGCGACATCGGGCTCGTCTCGCGGTCAGGGACGCTCACGTACCAGATCGGCCACGAGCTGACCCAGATGGGCCTCGGCAACTCGACGATCGTCGGGATCGGCGGCGACCCGGTGGTCGGGTCGTCCTTCATCGACATCCTCCGCCAGTTCGAGGCGGACGACGAGACGAAGTACGTCGTGATGGTCGGCGAGATCGGCGGCGACGAGGAGGAGAAGGCGGCCGACTTCATCGAGACCGAGATGACGAAGCCCGTCGTCGCGTACATCGCCGGGTTCACCGCGCCGCCCGGAAAGACCATGGGCCACGCCGGGGCGATCATCTCCGGCTCCTCCGGAACCGCGTCGGCGAAGCAGAAGGCGCTCGAGGAGCGCGGGATCCGGGTCGGCACGACGCCGACCGAGACCGCTCAGCTCGCGGCCGAGCTCACCATCTGACCGTCGGAAGCCTTTGGACGCTCTGAACGCAACGAGCCGCTCCGCCACGGTCAGCCACGACGCGGCCGCGGTCGCCTGGTGGGTCCTCGTCGGCGCGGCCTCGGGCGCGATCGCCGGGGCGCTGGTCGGAGGCGTCGGCGGCCGGCTCGCGATGCTACTGCTGCGCCTCACATCGCCCGAGGACGTGACCGGCATGCTCTCGGACGACGGCTTCGAGATCGGCGTCGTCTCGTTCGACACGGCCCAGCTCGTGCTCGCGATGGCGATGCTCGGGGGGATCAACGGCGTGCTGTACGCCGCGCTCCGTGGCGCTCTTCCGCGGAAGCTACGACTGCCGCTCTGGTCGGTCCTCGCGGCGGCTCTCGGCGGCGCGAACATCGTCCACGACGACGGGGTCGACTTCGTGTTCCTCGAGCCCGCCGCGCTCGCGATCGCGCTCTTCGTGCTCCTTCCCGGAGCGGCGGCCGCACTGGTCGTGCTGCTCGTCGAGCGTTGGATGCACGTCGAGCCGTGGTCCGACGGGCGTCTCTCGATCGGGCTTTGCATCGGCGCGGTCGCCGGGACGTTCGCGCTCGGCTTCGCCGCCCTGGTCGCGGCGGGAGCGCTCGTCGTGCGCCGGGCCAGGCTCGACTCGCTGCTCGCGCGCGTTGCCCGGGTCGCCGTGCCCGCCGCGCTCGTCGTCG
>DASTKF010000185.1:0-11482 GCA_035716065.1 Gaiella sp. | reverse complement strand
CCGAGCAGCACCGTGACGACCGCTGTCATCGTCGAGATGATCAGCGTGTTCACGTACCAGTCGGTGAACGGCTGGTTGGGGTCGGAGAGGATCGCGCGGAAGTTGTCGAGCGTGATGCCCTCGGGGATGATCGACGCCGTGGAGAGGGACGGCACGGGGTTCAGGGCCGCCGACACGATGTAGACGACCGGGAAGAGCGCGAAGGCCATGGCGACGAGGCCGACCAGGTAGCGCCACCAGACCTCGCGGAACGGCGGCCGTTCGGGCCGTGGGGCCTCGGTCGCGACCCCGGCCGCGGTCTCGAGCGCGCCCGCCAGGGCCCGCTCGGCGGCAGTCGCGCCGCTCTCCGCGCCCGCGCTCACGCCATGCTCTCCAGCGCCTTGGTGCGGATGAAGGTGATCGCCGAGATCGTGCCGATGATCAGGAAGATGAGGATCGAGAGCGCGGCCGCGAGCCCATAGTCGCCGCCGCGGCCGGTCTGGAACGCGACCTTGTACGTGTAGGAGACGAGCAGGTCGGTGGCGCCGGCGACCGACTGGTGCTCTCCGTACGGCCCGCCCTGGGTGAGGAAGTAGATCGCGTTGAAGTTGTTGAAGTTGAACGCGAACGAGGCGATGAGGAGCGGCGCGACCGCGACGAGGAGCAGTGGCAGTGTCAGCTTTCGGAACACCTGCAGGCTCGATGCGCCGTCGACGCGGGCCGCCTCGGTCATCTCGCCCGGGATCGACTGGAGGGCCCCCGTGCAGATGAGGAACATGTACGGGATCCCGAGCCAGAAGTTGACGAGGAGGCACGACACCCGCGCCCAGAACGGGTCGAAGAGCCACGGCACGTCGACGGGGAGGATGTTGTTGATCACGCCGAAGTCGTCGTTCAGGAGCCCCCGCCAGACGAGCAGCGAGAGAAACGCCGGGATCGCGTAGGGGAGGATCAGGACCGACCGCTGGAACCGCTGGAAGCGGAGGCCGGGGTGGTTCAGGGCGATCGCGAGGAACAGCCCGGCGAAGAAGGTGAAGACGACCGAGAGGAGGGCGTAGGTGAACGTCCACGCGAATGCAGAGACGAACGGGTCGCGGACGAGCGGGTTGGTGAAGACGTCCTTGAAGTTCGCGAAGCCGACGCCCGTGCGCCACCCCTGGTCGATCTCCTGGCCCTGCGGGTCGGCGTACGCTCCGTTTCCGTTGTCGCTGTAGACGACACCCGTCTCGATGTTCGTGAAGGTGTCCGTCTCCGGGTCGTAGCGGAGCGTCGGCTGGAGCTCGAGCGCCGTGGAGAGACCCTCTGCGCGCACGAACGTCTTGCCACCCGCTGGGACGACGAGGGTCGCGAGCTGCTCGTCGATGCCGGCGAGCTCGTCTCCCTGGAGGACGTGGTACCCCTCCGCGCCGCTGATTGCGCCGTTCGCCATGGTCACGTCAGAGGCGGCGAGCGGCTCGAGCCCGTCCTCGTTTCCGGCGAAGGTCTTGCCGGAGCCCTCCTCGACGAGCAGGAGCGTGAGGTTGCCGCTCTCGTCGCGCGCCGGGGTCATCGTGTAGAAGGCGCCGTTCGCCGGCTGCGCGAGGGACGCCTCCTCGATCGTCTGGATCGCCTCTTCCTTCGTGAGGTTGTGACCCGTCGACCAGTTCGAGAAAGCGACGGACGCGTTGTAGATGATCGGGATCAGCTGGAAGCCGATCAGGAACACGGTCGCGGGGACGAGGAACTTGAGCGGGATCAGGCCCCTGACCGGCAGGAGGTAGACCGCGTCGATCGCGAGCGTCGCGGCGAGGACGCAGAGCGCCGCGATCCAGCTCTCGTCGGCGAGGAGCGCGACGAGCGCCCACAGCCCGATCGCGTTGACGACCGCGAGCAGGACGAGCTTGATGACGAGCCCGGTGGTGCCCGAGAACGCAGGCAGCGCGCGGGCGAGGAGCGACGGCGGCGGGACCTTCACGCCGGAGGCGGTGCGGGCTGTCGCTTGACCGGAGCTCACGGCCTGGACGGCGTGCGGTCGAGGGGAGAGGAGTGCGGGCGCCTCACCGGCGCCCGCACTCTCTCACATCGACTAGCCGATCTTCTGCGCGATGCTCCGGGACGCGCCGATGAACGAGCGCTTCGCCGGGATCGAGCCCGCGCCCTTCGTCGAGCGGACCCACGCGGCGCCGAGATCGCCCCAGACGGAGTTCATCTGCGGGATGTTCGGCATCGGGACGCCGCCTGCGCTCGCGGCGCCGAACGCCTTGAGCTGCGGATCCTTCACCTGCTTCGCGGCGGTCAGGTTCGCCGGGAAGCGCCCGTTGGCGAGCGCCAGCTCGAGCTGCGGGCCGGACTGCATCATGTAGCTCGAGACGAGGTCCTTCGCGAGGCTCTCGACGTTGTGAGCGGCCGCGAACTTCGTGACCATGAAGCCCTGGACGCCGAGGAACGGGACCGCCTTCGTGCCCTTGACGATCGCCGGGAACGGCGAGATCCGGAAGGAGAGCCCCGACTTCTTCAGCGTGTCGAGGTTCCACGGGCCGGTGAACCAGAATGCGGTCTTGCCCTTGAGGAACAGGTCCTGCGAGATCGACGAGTCGACGCTCGAGCGGATCAGGCCGAGCTTGTTCCACTGGTCGATCAGCGCCGCGTTCTTCAGGAACTTCGGGTTCGCGAGGCCGATGTTCGACGGATCGAGGTTGCCGGCCGAGTTCTTGCCGAAGATGTAGCCGCCGAGGCCCGAGAAGAGCGGGTACATGTGGTACGCGTCCCCGCCCGAGCCCTGCTGGACGGAGATGCCGACGGCTGCCTTCGTCTTCTTCTTCGTCGCGAGCGCGGACGCCTGGAGCTGCGCCCACGTCGTCGGCACCTTGGCGAGCTTCGTGTTCGTCACGAGCGCGATGTTCTCGAGCGCGACCGGCGCGCCGTAGAGCTTCTTGATCGCCGTGCCGTACGAGAAGGCGTCGAGCGCGTAGGCGGGGAACTGCTTCTTCGTCGCGGTGGACGGGAACAGCGGGACGATCGAGCCGTTCGCGGACAGCTCACCGATCCAGTCGTGGGCGCCGACGATCACGTCGGGTGCGGTCTCCGTCTGGACGGTCTTCAGATTGTCGCGGATCTGCCCGAAGTCCTTCTGGACGACCTGGACCGTCGCGCCCTTCGACGCGGCCCAGGCGTTCGCCACCTTCGTCACTGCGGCGAGCCGGTCCTTGTCGGTCCAGATCGTGATGGTGGTGGCGCTGGCGCCCGACGCCGTCGCGGACATCGCGATCGCGGCAAGCGACGCAACGACCAGGGCGACGAGCGTGCGGGCCGCCGTCTTGGTGCTCAGCATGTGTCCCTCCTTGGAGACTTCGCCGACGCCGCGTGACGTCGCGCGAAACACGTTTCATTATCGTGAAACATCGATCCGGGAGCGTACTTGCTCCTCGCAGGTCCGGCAAGGGTAGTTTCCCGAAGATGCTTCGGTTAGCATCGGTGATCATCATGGGATTCGTTACTCAGACGTGAAAATGGGCGCTCCACCCTCCAAGAGCGCCACTCTTAGAGACGTCGCCGGGCGCGCGGGAGTTAGCGTCGCGACCGCGTCTCGCGTCCTGAGCGGGTCCGCGGCCGTCCGGCCGGAGACGCGCGACAGGGTCGAGCGGGCGATGAGGGACCTGCTGTACGTCCCACCGGGGAGAGACGCGCCGAGCGGCGCGATCGGCCTGCTGCTCCCGGAGTTCGTGAACCCGGTGTTCGCCGCGCTCGCCCAGGCGATGGAGACGCGAGCGACGGCCGCCGGCTTCGCGACGATCCTCTGCAACACTGCCGGCTCGGCGATGCGCGAGGTCGACTACGTGCACATGCTGCTCGAGCGCAGGGTCGAGGGCATGGTGTTCATCTGCGCGGAGATCACCGACGTCCGAGGCGGACACGAGCACTACGCGCAGCTTCTCGAGCAGGGTGCGCGGCTCGTCTTCGTGAACGGCGGCTCGGAGTCGCTTCCGGTCACCTCGGTCGGGGTCGACGAGCGCGCCTCGGGCCGCATCGCCACAGAGCACCTCATCGATCTCGGGCATCGCCGGATCGGCTTCGTCGCCGGGGAAGAGTTCGCGCTCGCAACCCGTGAGAAGGCACGCGGCCGCGAGGACGCGCTCACGGGCGCGGGGCTCGACGCCGACATGTACGTCGCACACGACTCGTTCACCGTCGACGGCGGCCGGCGGGCCCTCCGCCGGCTGGTCGAGCGGTCGAACGGCGACCGGCCGACTGCCGCCATCTGCTCGAACGACCTGATGGCGATCGGCGCCATGCAGGGGGCCGCGGAGCTCGGGCTCCGCGTGCCCGACGACCTCTCGATCGTGGGCTTCGACGGGATCGACGCCGCGGCGTGGACGCAGCCGGCGCTGACCACGGTCGAGCAGCCGATCGACGAGATCGCCGGAACCGCGATCGAGGCGCTGCAGAACCTCGTCGACACCCCGGGCCAGACGCTTCCGAGCTACGTCTTCCGGCCCTCGCTGAGGATCGGCGGGACCACTCGGGCCTACGCGAGTGAACGTGCGATGTCGAACAGGTCGCCGAAGGGCTCGTAGGCGACGCCCTGCTCGTCGAGCCAGGCCGCCAGGCCGTCGCGCGCGAACCGCACGTCGGCGGCGAGCGCGACGCAGCGGTCGGAGTAGCCGTCGCCCGCGTACGCGAACGGCCCGAGCAACCCGACGGCGCCCCGCTTGCAGCGCTCGCCGCAGACCACGCAGGGTGGGCCTTCGGCGAACGTGGCGCGCCAGCCTTCGGCGCCCGCCATGACACGGTTTGCGACGACCCGCGCGTGGACGCCCTCCCGCTCGAGGATCGGCTCGATCAGCTCGCCGAACCCGGACGAGACGATCAGCGGATCGTGCTCGGCGACGAGCTCGTGGAATCCCGCGCGGACGCGCACGTGCTCGACGAGCCAGTCGCGCACCTCCTCGAAGGGCGCGCGAATGGTCGCCATCTCCGCGGCGATCACCTCGTCGAGCGTGAGCGTCGTCCCGAGCTCGTCCTCGAGCGCGTCGAAGACGCCGAGGTCGCCGAAGCGCTCGATCGCCATGTGCAACCCGTCCCGCTCCGTCACGGTTCCGTCCCAGTCCAGGACGAGCGCGAGCCGGCGCTGACGGTGCCTCGACACAGACGTCGTCAGCCGGCGGGCAGCGACCAGCCGCCGTCGATCACGAGCGTCTGGCCACGGATCATCTCGGCGTCCGGCGAGCAGAGGAAAGAGACCACGCCCGCAATGTCCCCCGGCGTGACGAGCTTCCCGGCCGGGTTGTCGGCCCCCGACGCGAGCATCTCCTCCCGGTTCGGGAAGTGCTCGAGCGCGCCGGTCTCGACGACGCCGGCCGAGACCGCGTTGACGCGGACGCCGAGCGGCGCGAGCTCCACGGCGAGGTAGCGGACGAGCGCCTCGAGCGCAGCCTTCGACGTGCCCACGAGCGAGTAGTTGTCGAGCACGCGCACGGACCCGAGGCTCGAGATGCCGACGATCGACGACCCGGCTGGCATCGAGGGCGCGACGATCCGCGTGAGCGCGAGCAGGGCCCGCGCATTTGCGTTCAACGTCCAGTCCCAGTGCTTGTCCTCGGTCTCGAGCGCGGGGCGGATGACGCCAGTTGCGGCGTTGTGGACGAGGACGTCCAGCGGCCCGAGCGCCGCGACCTGCTCCTCGACGCGGGAGGACGTGACGTTCCCGCGGACGAGGACCGGCTCGGCGCCGAGAGCGCGGAGCTCGTCTGCCGTCTCCTCGGCCGCCGCGTCCGAGCGGAAGTAGCCGATTGCCACCGTCGCCGCCCCCTCGCGTGCGAGGCGCAACGCGATCGCCTTCCCGATCCCGCGCGACCCTCCGGTGACGAAAACGCGGCGGCCGGGCGTGCTCACCGCTCGCCGCGCGGCAGCGGGTCCGAGGCGGTCGCGGACGACGGGATCGTCTCCCACCCGATTCGCCCTCGCGACTCCGGATCCGCGTTCTCCGACTTCGTCGAGGCAAATCCGAGCCGGTCGAGCAGCTCCATCTTCTCCTCGCCGTAGCGGCGCACCGCGTCGTCCTCGGGGAGCTCCGCGATCAGCTCACGCACGCGGGCGCGGATCTGGAACGCGAAATGCGGTGTCGCGGGCCCGACGAGGGCGTCGATGTCGTCCACGGTCGGCTCGGTCATCGGCTCGCCAACACTACCCGCCTGTAGCGTCGCCCGGATGCGCCGTCGCCCGTCGACCGTCGAGGTGATGCTCCTCACGACGATCCTTCTCTGGTCGCTGAACCTGACGGTCAGCCGCTACATCCTGACGCACGGGTTCCAGCCGCTCGCCTACGCCACCGTGCGCTACGGGCTCGCGGTCGTGGTCTTCATCGCGCTGACGCTCCTCCTCGAGCGGTCGCTCCGCATCCGGAGGCGCGACCTCGGGCTCGTGGCGGGGGCGGCGCTGCTCGTCTACCTCAATCAGATCGGCTTCGTGTACGCGCTCGAGCGGTCGTCGGCCTCCGTCCTCGGGCTGATCCTCGGCGCCACGCCCATCTTCGCCGCGCTCGCCGGCGTCGCCCTCCGGACGGAGACCCTCCCGCCGCGATTCTGGGCAGGCGCCGTGCTCTCGTTCGCGGGCGTGGCGCTCGTCGCGCTCGGATCGGGGAGTCAGGTCTCCGGCGACGTCGGCGGCGTGCTCCTCGGCCTTCTCACCGCGGCGACCTGGGCCGGCTACTCGATGCTGGTGACGCCGCTGATGAGCCGTTACACGGCGCGGCGGATCAGCGCGGTCGTGCTCGGCGCGGCGTGGGTGGGAATCGCGCTGACGTCTGTGCCACAGGTTCGCAGCCAGGACTGGAGCCTCGGCTGGGAGGTGTGGGCGCTCCTCGTGTTCGCGACGCTCGGGCCGCTCGTACTGACCAACGAGCTGTGGTTCCGGTCGCTCGACCGGATCGGCCCGGCGCGGGCGACGCTCGCAGCGAACCTCCAGCCGTTCCTCGCTGCCGCGCTCGCCGTGGTGCTGCTGCACGAGACGCTCGCGCCGATCGAGATCGCGGGCGGCATCCTCATCGGCGCGGGGATCCTCGTCGCCCGGCGCCGCCGGGTGTCGGCGCCGCCCTCCGAGTAGCGTTCCCGCTCGTGTCGCCGCTTCGCCGCACCGCGCTCGCGTCGGTCGCAGCCGCCGTCGCGCTGATCGCGATCAAGCTGGTCACGGGGCTCGCCGCGGGGAGCCTCGCGTTCGTCGCAGAGGCGGCCCATTCCGGCACCGACCTCGTGGCGGCGCTGTTGACGCTCTATGCCGTCGGCGTCGCGACGAAGCCCGCCGACGAGGCGCACCTGTACGGGCACGGGAAGGCCGAGCACCTTGCCGCGCTCGCCGAGGCCGCGTTCCTGATCCTCGTCTCGGTCGTCGTCGCCGGGCTCGCGGTCGCACGGCTCGCCGGGTGGATCGAGCTCGAGGTGGAGCCCGCCTGGTGGGCGTTCGCCGCCGCGTTCGTGGTGATCGCGATCGACGTCTCGCGCGCGACCGTCTCGTTCCGGACCGCCCGTCGCTACTCGAGCGCGGCGCTCTTCTCGAACGCGATCCACTTCGGCGCGGACATGCTCGGCACGCTCGCCGTCATCGCCGGGCTCGCCGCTGCGCGGGCGGGATTCCCGGATGGCGACTCGATCGCCGCGCTCTTCGTGGCGGCGCTCGTCGTCGCGGCCGCGGTTCGGTTGATCCGGCGGAACGTCGACGTCCTCATGGACCGTGCTCCCGCCGATGCCGTCGACGCGGCGCGGGAGGCGATCGAGCGCCTCGAACCTCCTGTCGTGGTGCGGCGCCTCCGGCTCCGGCAGGCAGGCGGGCGAAGCTTCGCAGACGTCGTGATCGGCGTCTCGCCGGGCGCCGCCGTCGGCCAGGGGCATGCCGTTGCCGACCGTGTCGAGGACGCGGTCCAGCGCGCGCTGCCCGAGAGCGACGTCGTCGTCCACGTCGAGCCCACGGGCCGCGAGACGGAGCTTCGGGAGCGGGTACGCGCGGCCGCGATGACGGTCTCGCACGTGCGAGAGCTGCACGACCTCACGCTCATCGACACCGGCGCGGGCCTCGAGGCGTCGCTGCACCTGAAGCTCCCCGGGGACCTCGACCTCTCCGCGGCGCACGCGCTCGCGGAGCAGGTCGAGCTGGCGATCGAGCGCGACGTGCCCGAGGTGCGCTCCGTCCAGACTCACCTGGAGCCGCTCGCCGAGCAGGCACCCGGTCGCGTGCGGACCCAGGACGCGGCGGCGATCGATCGGGAGATCGTCGCTTTGACGGGAAGTCCTCCTCGCGGGCTTCGCACGTTGGAGACCGACCAGGGCCTCGTCGTGCTCGTGACGCTCGCGCTCGACGGCGCGACGGCCCTCGCGGAGGCGCATGACACGGCTACGTCCGTCTCGGAGCGGATCCGCGCTGCGTTTCCCGGGGTTGCCGACGTCGTGGTCCACACGGAGCCGTGAGCGGCTTCGGGCGGGTCGTCGTCGGGATGGCCTCTGCCGAGGGGGCTCCATACGGCGTGCGTGCGTTGGAGCTCCTGCGCGATGCCTCGGCCGAGATCCACCTCGTGCTGACGCGGGCGAGCGAGGAGGCACTCGGCGCCGACCTGGAGCGGGTGCGGTCGCTCGCCGACTCCGTCTACGCGGAGGAGAATCAGGCGGCTCCGGTCTCGAGCGGCTCGTTTCTCACGCGCGGGATGGTCGTCGCACCGTGCGACGGCGCCGGCCTCGCCGCGATCACGCTCGGCCTCGCGACGAATCTCGTGTTCCGGGCGGCCGACGTGACGCTCAAGGAGCGACGGCCCCTCGTACTCGGGCTCGTCCCGTCCCGCTCGACCGCGATCGAGGAGAAGCACCTCTCCCGCGCCGCCGAGGTTCCGGGTCTTTGCGTCGTCCGCCTGGAAGGGCCGGAGGACGCGGCGGCCGCCACGCTCCTCGAGCGGTTGTAGAAGCCGCGCTACGGTGCCGATATGTCGAGGCTCCTCGGCGACACGCTCCCCGACGACCTCGTCGCGGCGCTCGACGGCACGGGGCTGGCGGGGGAGGTGGGGCAGGCATACCTCCTCGTGACCTCTGACGAGGACGGGACGCCCCGGCCGTGCATGCTGAGCGCGGGCGAGCTGCTCGCCGTCGACGGCCGACGGGTTCGCGTCGCCCTCTGGGCCGGCAGCCGGACCTCCGCCAACCTCGCTCGCGGCGGCCGCGCGCTCCTCTGCCACGTCGCGCCGCGGACGGTCGTCTACGTCCGAGGGCCGGTGCGGGCGCTCGACGCCGGCCCCGACCTCGATCTCGACTGCTTCGAGCTCGAGGTGGCCTCCGTCGAGTCGGACGAGCACCACGGGATGCCGGTGACGACGGGCATTACGTTCGCGGTCGAGGGCGAGGATCCAGCGGCCGTCGTCGCGACCTGGGAGCGACAGCTCGCGCGGCTCCGCGCAGCGACGTAGCTCCTAGGCGTCGTCCGGCTCGACCGCCCGAAGCACCGCACGGCGCTCGCCCCAGCGTCGGATGCGCTCGTGCTCGACGCCCAGCTGGTCGAGAGCGCGGCCGACCGTGTGGTCGACCATCTCGTCGAGTGAATGGAGCTTCGCGTAGAAGGCGGGCACGGGAGGCGCGACGACGGCTCCCGCCTTCGCCACGCGGAGCATGTTCTCCAGATGAATCACCGAGAGTGGCGACTCGCGCGCGAGCAGGAGCAGCCTACGTCGCTCCTGCAGGTGCACGGCGGCGGCGCGCTGGACGAGGTTGTCGGAGAAGCCGTTCGCGACGGCGGCGAGCGTCCGCATGCTGCAGGGGGCGACGACCATTCCCGCGGTGACGAAGCCGCTCGACGCGGGCGGTGCGGCGAGGTCGTCCTCGTCGTGGACGACGCTCGCGAGCGCGCGGACGTCGTCGACACGCCGGTCGGTCTCGGTCTTGATCGTCGCCTCCGCCCACCGGCTGACGACGAGGTGCGTCTCCACCTCGAGCTCGCGCAGCACCTCGAGGAGGCGGATGCCGTAGATCGCCCCGGTCGCGCCCGTCATCGCGACGAGCACGGGTAGCTCTGACGAGCGCTCGCTCACGGGCTGTCACCACCGGGCACGACGCGGCCGAGCACGTCGCGCGCCACGTAGCCCGCGACCTTCGGGTTCTCCTGCAGTCGGCGGAGCGAGTACTCGTACCACCGCAGCCCGAAGGGCACGTAGACCCGCAGCGGATGACCGGCGGCGACGAGCGCGCGGCCGCGATCGGCCCGGACGCCGAGCAGCATCTGCAGCTCGTACGCGCCGTCATCGAGCCCGGCGACGCGTTCGAGCGCCTGGTCCAGGAGCCACTCGTCGTGCGTCGCGATCGCGACGCGGCAGCCCGCATCCAGCAGCGCGTCGAGGCAGGCAACGAAGCTCCTGCGGATCACGTCGGGCTCCTGGAACGCGACGGACGGCGGCTCGACGTAGATCCCCTTGCAGAGTCGCACGCTCGGGCGGAGGTCGGCGAGCGTCGCGATATCGTCGAGGGTGCGCCGGAGAGCCGCCTGCAACACGATGCCGGCGTTGTCGCGACCGGAGCCGCGGAGCGCGCGATAGAGATCGAGCGCATCGTCCGTGGTCGACGAGTCCTCCATGTCGATGCGGACGAAGATCCCGCGCCTCGCGCCGTCGTCCACGACCGCCTCGACGAGCGTCCGGCAGAGCGCCTTGTCGAGCTCGAGGCCCAAGCCGGTGAGCTTGATCGAGACGTTCGCGTCGAGCCCCTCGGCCTCGATCGTCGCGAGCGCGTCGTGGTAGGCCCGTGCCATCGCCTCTGCCTCCTCGGATCGTGACACGTCCTCGCCGAGGACGTCGACCGTGGCACGGATGCCTGCTGCGTTGAGCTCCCTGACGACTCGTCGGGCGTCGTCGAGCGTCTCGCCCGCGATGTACGGAGCCGCGACCCGGCGCACGACCGAGCGCGGCACGGCGGGGAGGACGCGGACGACGGCGCGGTCGAACAGCCTCACGGCAGGCGATCCTATTCGCGCATGAAGCCCTGGCGGGCGGCCGAGACGAGCGCGACCGCTTCCGGGAAGAGCACGCGCATCGCGTCGCGGAGCTGGATGGCCTGCTCGTCGGCCGTCCCCGACGGCTCGATCTGCGCAAGCGCCGCCTGCGTCAGGTCCACCGCGGTCGAGAGAGTCAGCGTCGCGAACTGCTCGCGCTGCGTCTCCTTGACGCCCTCGGCCTGCTGCTCCGCGAAGTCACGGAGCCCGCGCAGGATCTCCTCGGGGTCTCCGCCGAACGGGAAAAAGCCACCGCCCTCCATGGCTCAAGGGTAGTCAAGTGGAGCCCGGTACGCGCCCCGGACGTCCGCCCAGAGCGCCTCGGCGACGTCGACGGCGCTTCGCATCGCCGCTGCGAACGGCGAGGGCGCCATGGGATCGAGGGCCAGCTCGAGGCGGCGGGCGGCCTGTCCGATCTCGTCGAGTCGGGCGGGGGAGGCGAGGTGCGGCGGCGCGCCGAGCACGTGCTGGAGGCCGCGCGCGGCCGCGTCTGCCTCGTCGATCCCGTCCGGCC
>DASTKF010000184.1:0-7285 GCA_035716065.1 Gaiella sp. | reverse complement strand
GGGTGAGCGCGAGCCGCGACCGCGGCTACCGAAGCTCGAACAGTCACGTGTAGACGCCGCCGCGCGGAACGTACTCGAGCACTCGAGCGGCGCACGGCGGGCAGTACGTGGCGATGCCGGCCGCGTCGACGCCGTCCGGGTCGTCGACGACGATCGCGACCCAGCCGGGCGCGGTCTCGCTGACGCAGTCGCACTCGATGCACGACAACGCCGTTCCCGGCGCCTCGCGGAGGCTCATGACGAGCAGCGCGCGCAGCTCGACGAGCCCGGCGGGCGGAGTGCGCAGAACGCGCAGGAGGCATTCCGCGTCGAGCGGGGTGAGCGTCGGGCCTGCGCTTCCCCACGTCAGCGCGTCGGCGATCTTGCCGGCGGTGGAGTCGAAGCCCGCCCCGCGGAGCAGACCGACGAGATCGACGGCCAGCTCGTCCGCGATGTGTGTCCCCCAGACCCGCAACGGGCGCAGCCTACGCGGCAGGCATGCCGCCCGCCAGCCCCACCCTCCGGCCGCATCTGCACCGGCGACCACCCGAAGGGCTAGGCACGTCTCGCCCCGCGGGGGAAGTCTGCCCCGGCACCATGGACGACGTTACTCGCATGGCAATCGAGAGCTCCGAGCGACGGTCGGCTCTCACGAGAGGGGGCAGGGAATGACGGCGGCACAGTTCGAAGGTCTACGCGTGGACGAGGCAGCCGAAGTTCTCGCCTGGCGGTTCGACGCGCTCTGCAGGACTGGGTACGACCTCGACGCGGCCGCGGTGCTCGCCGCGAACGTCGAGGTCGACCTGCACGACGCGGTCGATCTCGTGATGCGGGGATGCCCGCCCGAGCTCGCGGCCCGGATTCTGCTCTAGGTCTCCCTCCCCACCCGCGGCGTCGGAATCCACGGCGGCGATTCCGACGTCGCGGCTCCCCTACTCGATCCGCATTCCCTCGATCCCCTCCTCCGGATCGGGGAATTGCGGATCGATCCGCTCGAGCGCGCCGACGACGAGCTCGGCGACGGCGAGAGACTTCACCCAGTTGTGGTCGGCCGGCACGATGTGCCACGGCGCCCACTCGGTCGTGGTCTCGTTGACGGCCTCCTCCCACGCGGCCACCCACTCGTCGAAGCGCTCGCGCACCTTCAGGTCGTCGCGGCGGAATTTCCAGCGCTTGCCCGGATCGTCGATCCGCTCCTGGAATCGGGCGCGCTGCTCGTCGCGAGAGACGTTGAGGAAGACCTTCAGCACGGTCGTCCCCTCGTCGACGAGCATCCGCTCGAACTCGCGGAGGTGTGCGTAGCGCGGCCGCCACACCGCCTCGGCAGCGATCTCGTACATCCTCACGGCGACGACGTCCTCGTAGTGAGAGCGGTTGAAGACGCCGATCGTGCCGCGCCGCGGCAGAGCGCGGTGGATCCGCCAGAGGTAGTCGTGCTCGAGCTCGGCGCCGGCGGGCGCGCGAAACGACGTGACGCTCACCCCCGTGGGGTTCACGCCCTCGAAGACACGACGCACGACGCCGTCCTTCCCGGAGGCATCGAGCCCCTGGAGCACGAGCAGCACGCTGCGGCGTGCCTCGGCGAAGAGGCGGTACTGGAGCTCCTCGATCCGCTCGACCAGCTCGTCGAGCCGCTTCTCGCCGTCGTCCTTTTCCAGCCCGAGCCGGTCGTCGGTGCTCCGCTCCGCGATGCGCGCCGCGCGCCCGGGGCCGACTTTCAGGCTGTCGAGCATCGCCCCGACTCTAGACTCCGGCCCGATGGCGGACAGGGGCTCGTTCCACATCGGGTATGCGATCGATCCGGCGACCGGCAGGGCCGGCGCCGACGAAGTCGTGATCGGCTCGAGCGACCTGACGACCCACGGGGTCGTGACCGGAATGACCGGATCGGGCAAGACCGGTCTCGGCGTCGTCCTGCTCGAGGAGGCGCGTCTCGCGGGGATCCCGACGCTCGTGCTCGACCCGAAGGGCGACATGACGAACCTCGCGCTCGTCTTCCCCGATCTCGAGCCTGCGAGCTTCCGGCCCTGGGTGAGCGAGGCGGATGCGCAGGCCGCCGGAGTCTCGGTCGAGGAGTTCGCGGCGAAGCAGGCGACGATCTGGCGGGAGGGGCTCGCGGCGAACGGCATCGGGCCGGAGCGCCTACAGGCTCTGAAGGATGCCGGCGATGTGACGATCTACACGCCCGGCTCGACCGCCGGCGTGCCGCTCAACATCATCGGCTCGCTGGACGCGCCGCCGCTCTCCTGGGACACGGATGCCGAGGCGCTGCGCGACGAGATCGAGGGCACGGTGACGAGCCTGCTCGCCCTCGTCGGGATCAAGGCCGACCCGCTCGCGAGCCGCGAGCACGTGCTGCTCTCGAACCTGATCGAGAACGCGTGGCGCGCCGGTCGCAACCTCGACCTCGGCACCCTGATCGGCGAGGTCCAGACGCCACCGATCCGCAAGCTCGGCGTCTTCGAGATCGACCAGTTCTTCCCGCCCGCCGACCGGACGAAGCTCGCATTCACGCTGAACGCGCTCGTCGCGTCGCCCACGTTCGCCGCCTGGAGCGAGGGCGAGCCGCTCGACACGCAGAAGCTCCTCTTCACAGCCGACGGAAAGCCACGCTGCGCCGTGATCTACCTCGCGCACCTCTCCGAGGAGGAGCGGCAGTTCGTGGTCACGCTCGTCTTCTCGAAGCTCGTCACGTGGATGCGCGGACAGGAGGGCACGCCCGACCTGCGCGCGCTCGCCTACATGGACGAGGTGTTCGGCTACGTCCCGCCCTCCGCCGCGCCGCCGCCGAAGAAGCCGATCCTGACGATCTTCAAGCAGGGCCGGGCGTTCGGGCTCGGGCTCGTCCTCTCGACGCAGAACCCGGTCGACCTCGACTACAAGGCGATGGCGAACGCCGGTACGTGGCTCGTCGGCCGCCTGCAAACGGAGAACGACAAGGCGCGGGTGCTCGAGGGCCTCCGCTCCGCGGCCGGCACGACCGACGTCGCGGAGCTCGACAAGGCGATCGGCGGGCTCGGGAAGCGGCAGTTCCTGCTCGTCTCTGCCAAGTCGTCGACTCCGCGCCTCTTGACGACGAGGTGGGCGATGTCGTACCTGCGCGGGCCGCTGACGAAGGAGCAGCTCGCCGGGCTGAAGCCTGCGTCGGCGGAGCTGGCGCCGCCGCCTTCGGCGCCGACGCCAGAGGAGACGGCAGCGCCCACGACCGAGCCCGCCCCGGCCGTTGCACCTCCGGCGCCGGAGCTCGGCGCGGACGAGACGCCGATCCCGCCGCCCGTCGCCCCGGGGACGGCGGTGTCGTACCTCGACCCGGCCGCTGCGTGGAGCTCGGCGGTCGGCGCGGTCGCCGGCTCGACGCGGCTGCGCGCCTTCCTCGCGGCGCGGGTCTCGCTCCGCTACGACGACAGCGCCGCGGACGTCGACGAGCAGGAGGAGTACGAAGCCGTCTACGGTCCGCTCGACGGGGGCCTCGACCTCGCGAGCGAGTCGCAGGTCGACTACGACGACCGCGACTTCTCCACCTCGCCGCCGGACGGCGCGGTCTTCGTCCTCCCTCAGGCGCCGGTCGCAGAGTCGAAGTTCTTCACGCAGACGGCGAAGGACATCCAGCGCCACCTCGTCGAGCGGCGGCCGCTCGAGCTGCAGCGGAACCGTGCCTTGAAGCTGGTCTCGCGGCCCGGCGAGTCGGCCGACGACTTCGCGAAGCGCTGCGACGCGTCCGCGCAGGAGCGCGCCGACGCCGAGGCGGCGAAGATCCGCGACCGGCTCGAGGCGAAGCGCGACCGGCTGGACAAGGCGCTGGCGCAGGCGCAACGCCGCGTCGAGGAGCTCGACACCGACACGCGGACGCGCCAGGCCAACGAGCTCATCTCCGGCGCCGGAGCCGTTCTCGGGGCGCTCTTCGGCGGGCGGCGCAGCGCACGCTCGATGGCGAGCGCGGTCGGCAACGCGGCGTCACGACGCGGCATGACTGCCCGGACCTCGGAGCGGAAGCAGACAGCCGAGCAAAAGGTCGACGCGACGAAGGACGATCTTGCCGAGCTCGAGCAGGAGATCCTCGACGAGGTGGCGGAGATCGACGAGCGGTGGCAGGCGACGGCCGCCGAGGTCGACACGCTCACGATCCGGCTCGAGGCGACCGACGTCCGCGTGCTCGAGACGCGGCTCGTGTGGGTGCCCGGCGACTGATCCCGGTCGTGCTGGTCGCGGTGCTCGCGGCGGGCTGCCAGGGATCGGAGAAGGCCGGCACGACGACGACGAGTCGGGCCGCGGCCGTCGTCGAGTGGGTCAACGACGGCGACACGCTGACGCTGGCGAACGGCGGCAAGGTGCGTTTGCTCCAGATCGATGCGCCCGAGCTCGAGACGGACTGCTTCGGGCGCGCGGCGCTCCAGGCGCTCATCGCCCTCGCGCCGAAGGGGACGCGTGTGTCACTTGCCTCCGACCCGAAGCTCGACGACAGGGACAGGTACGGCCGCCTGCTGCGCTACGTCTTCGTCCGGGGAGAGAACGTCAACGTCGAGCTCGTCCGGGCCGGCGCGGCCTCGCCCTACTTCTTCCGCAAGGAGCGCGGCGCATATGCAGAGGAGCTCCTCGACGCGGTGGACGAGGCGCGCCAAGCGCGCCGCGGCTACTGGGGCTCGTGCCCCGGCGCGGAGCTGAACACCGGCCTGGGCTCGGTCACCGGCCGGCGCTGAGCCACGGCACCGACGGGTCGGCGTGGAACGAGACGCCGAGGGCGTCGAGGCGCGCGCCCTGGACGGCGAGGCGCCGGCGGTACTCACGCCAGGAGCGGCCTTCCGCGGGAGACCAGCCGATCTCCGCGACGCCGAGCAGGCGCGGGAAGGCGAGGTGGTCGAGCCCGGGCCGGGTGGAGATCGTCTCCGACCAGAGCGGTGCCTCCACGCCGGCGACGTCCCGCTCCTCCACGCCGTCCAAGAGCGTCGCCGGGTCCCAGTCGTAGGCGGCACGAACACTCGTCGTCCCGGCCCAGCTGAGCCCCAGTGAGGACGACCTGGAGTACTTCATGTCGAGGTAGGTCTTCTTCGCGGGCGAGAGGACGAGCTTCGCCCCCCTGGCGACCGCTGCGCGCGCGAGCTGCGGGTCGTGCCAGTGCTGCACGAGGGTCGTGCGACGGATCGGAGCACGCGCGATCTCCTCCCAGCCGAGCATCCGCTTGCCGTGCGCGCGCACGATCCGCTGGACGCGCTCGACGAAGAAGCGATAGTCGTCGGGGTCGGTGGACAGCGGCTCGTCGCCTCCGATGTGGAGGCAGGGGCCCGGCGTGAGCGCCGCGACCTCGCGGACCACGTCGTCGACGAAGGCATAGGTCTCTTTCTTACGGATGCAGAGCGAGCTGAAGCCGACGTCGATGCCCGTGTACGGGGCTCGGGCGATCCCGTCGCACGCCAGCTCGCCGTACGCGGAGAGCGCGGCGTTCACGTGCCCCGGCATGTCGATCTCCGGCACGACCTCGACGAACCGCTCGGCCGCGTAGGCGACGATGCGCCGGTAGTCGCGCTGCGTGAAACGGCCGCCTGGACCGCCGCCGACGGCGGTCGACGAGCCGAGGCGCGTGAGCCGCGGTCGAGAGCGGATCGCGAGCCGCCAGCCCTGGTCGTCCGTCAGGTGCAGGTGCAGCCGGTTCAGCTTGTAGAGCGCGAGCAGGTCGATCAGCCGCTCGATCTCCGCGACGCCGAAGAAGTGCCGTGCGACGTCGAGCATCATCCCGCGCCACGCGAAGCGCGGCCGGTCGTGGATCGTGAGCACCGGAACGTGCCACGGTCCGCGCCGGCGCCTGCCCGCGTCGATCGCGGCCGGGAGCAGCTGCCGGAGCGTCTGGGTGCCGCGGTGGAGGCCCGAAGGCGTGCGGGCGGCGAGCACGACGCGGCGAGGCTCGACCGTCAGCCGGTAGCCCTCGTCTCCGAGGGCGCGGTCGGCGGGCCGCAGGGCGAGCGCAACGTCCCCGTCTGTTGGCGCGCCGCGAACCGTCGTCACCGGCAGCCGGAACCCCGTCGCAGGACGCAGCGTCTCGGCGAGAAGTCGTGCGACGGGACGCGCGCCGTCGTCCTCGCGACCGAGGACGATCCGCGCCTCCCGCGTCAGCTCGAACGCGCCTTTCCCGGGCGCGACGGCGAGAGGCTTGGGGACGAGCGCGGGAAACGCAGGCGCCCGGTTAGCCACGCACGGCGCCGGACGTGAGGTTGAACATGATCTTCCGCTGGACGAGCAGGAAGAAGACGATCACCGGGATCGCCGTGAGCGTCGATGCGGCCATGAGAGCGCCCCAGTCGGTGTCGCGGCTCGTCCCGTAGAAGTACGAAAGCCACACCGTGACCGTCTGCTGCGACTGGTCCGAGAGCAGCACGCTCGCGAAGATGTACTCGTTCCACGAGGTGATGAATGCGAAGACGGACGTCGCGACGAGACCCGGTGCGACGAGCGGCAGCAGGATCCGGACGAACGCCCCGACGCGACTCGAGCCGTCGACCATCGCCGCCTCCTCGAGCTCCTTCGGGATGCCGAGGACGAAGCCGCGCAGCGTCCAGACGGCGAACGGCAGCACGAACGTGAGGTACGTGAGGATCACACCGGTCAGCGTGTTCGTCAGGTGGTAGCGCGCCAGCACGACGTAGAGGGGGATCACGAGCCCCACCGACGGCAGCATGAGGATCCCGATCATTGCCACGATGAAGAACTTGCGCCCGGTGAAGCGGTACTTCGCGAGCGCGACCGCCGCGAGGAACGCGATCACCATCGAGGCGAGGACGGCCACCACGACCACGATCACGCTGTTTCTGACCGTGTCCCAGAAGTACGGCCGGGCCATTGCGTCGCGGAAGTGGTCGAGCGTCGGCGAGGACGGGAACCAGGTCGGCGTGATGCTGTTGATCTCGTCGGTCGGCTTGAACGCAGTCGTCACCATCCAGTAGACGGGGAAGACGAGCACGACGCACAACGCGATTCCGAGCACGTCCCACGCGCGGCGCCGGAGGAACCGGACGCGGGTGCCGCGACGCGGGCGGGCGGGGATCGGCACCGAGCTCATGTCACGTCCTCCATCCGCACCATGCGCCGCACGTAGAAGACGCTCAGCACGGCGACGATCAGGAGCATGAGGATCGAGATCGCAGCGCCGCGCCCGAACTCCGAGTGCGCGTAGCCTTCGATGTAGACGTACACGCCCATCAGGTAGTTCGAGGCGTCCACGTGCGAGGCGCCGATCAACAGGTAGGGCTGGGTGAAGACGCCGAAGTCCCAGATGATCGAGAGGCTCGTCAGGATCAGCAGGATCGGCTTCAGGATC
>DASTKF010000183.1:0-2770 GCA_035716065.1 Gaiella sp. | reverse complement strand
GTTTGCCTTCCGCGTGTGCTCGACCTGGACCCCCTCCTCGAACTGCTCGAAACCGGGGCTCGAGACGCTGAGGAACTGGATCGCGATGCCCGCTTCGTCCATGGCGGCGATACGTGCCTCGCTGAGGTCGAGCAGGGTGTTTCGCAGGTGGTGGCTGTGGGTCAGCATGACGTCGGGGAGAGACGGCTCGAGCCAGACGCGGACGTTCTCGTCGGTGACCTCGAACCGCGGCGGCCGTGTGCGGCTCTCCAGCAGTGCCATGTAGTCCGGCGTGAAGAAGTGGGATTCGAGGTCGATCTTCGGGATTCGCGCCACGGCCGATGTCTCCTTGCCTCGTTCGGAATAGTGAACTAGAGTTCCGGATTCGAGCATAACCCGTTGTCTCTCTCACCGGGAAGGGGTCGTCCAGATGCGCCTGAGCCGCCGAGCCGCAGCCCTCGTGCTGGTCATTGCCGTCGTCGCCGGAGCCGTTGCCGCCGGCGCGAGCTCGTCCACGTCGCGTCAGCAGGTCGACAGCGTCAAGTACGCGACGTCCTTCGGGACGTTCGGTCGGGACGCGTTCGTCTACGTCGCGATCGAGAAGGGCTACTTCCGGGACGCCGGCTTCGACGTCTCCGTCGTGCCCGGGCTCGGGACCGACAACGCGCGCCTCGTCGCGTCCGGTCAGATCGACTACGCCGGCTCGGAGACTCTCGGAAACATCGTCGGGCGTGTGTCCGGCGGCTTCCCCGTGAAGATCGTCGCCATCACGAGCCAGGCGACGCAGGCCGCCATCGCGACGCTCGCCGACAGCGGGATCTCGACGCCGAAGGATCTCGAGGGCAAGACCCTCGCCGACCTGCCTGCCTCGATCGTGATCCGGCTCTTCCCGTTCTACGCCAAGCGCGCGGGGATCGACGCGTCGAAGGTGAACATCGTGCCCGGCACGCCCCAGACGCTTCCGTCGCTGCTGGCCACCGGCCGCACGGACGCGATCGGCCAGTTCACCGTCGGCGTGCCGACGCTGGTCAAGGCCGCCGGCGGCCGCAAGGTCAAGACCTTCAAGTACTCGCAGTACCTGAAGGGGTTGCTGGGGAACGCGATCGTGACCACCGACGAGCGCGTGCGGACGAAGCCGGACGAGGTTCGCCGCTTCACGCGCGCCCTGCTCAAGGGCCTCAACTACGCCGTGCAGAACCCCGGCGAGTCGGGCTACATCCTGCAGAAGCACGTGCCGCTGGCGGACCCGGTCGCGGCGGCGAACGAGCTCCGCATCCTCAAGTTCTTCGTCCAGAACAAATGCACCCGGAAGTACGGCGTCGGGTACATCGACGTGCAGAAGCTCAAGTCGACCGCGAGCATCGCGCGGAACGCGTTCAAGACTGCGCCGTTCTCCTACCAGGATCTGTACTCGTCGGCGTTCGTCAAGACCGCCTCGTGCAAGCTCTGAGCACGAGGGCCGTCGGCGTGACGGGTGCGGTCGACGCATGAAGCCGGAGGAGCTGCCCGCGTTCTTCGACGGCCTCGAACGATGGGCGCGCGACCGTAACGGCACCGCCGAGCTCGTGACGTACGGCGAGCACGAAGATCAGGTGATCGAGCTCCGGCGCGGCTCGACGCCTGGCCTGCAGCCGCTCGCGATCGTGCTCCACGGCGGCTTCTGGCGGGCCGGGTACACGCGCAGGAACACGACCGCTCTCGCCGTTGCGCTTGCCGAGTCGGGATGGTCGAGCGCCAACGTCGAGTACCGCCGCCTCGGGCCGGGCGCCTACCGGCCGATGCTCGACGACGTCGCCGCGGCGCGGCGTTCTCTCGAGGGCTTCCGCCCGGTCGTCGCCGTCGGCCACTCCGCGGGCGGGCATCTCGCCCTGTGGCTGGGGGCGGAGGGGCTTGTCGATGCCTGTGTGGCCCTCGGCGGGGTGTGCGATCTCGCGGAGGCCGCGCAGGCGGAGCTCGGGGAGCGTGCGGTCCAGGAGCTCCTCGGCGGGTCGCCGGACGAGGTGCCCGAGGCGTACCTCGTGGCGGATCCCGGGGCCCGCCTCCCGCTCGGAGTGCCACAGCTGCTGGTCCACGGAGTGGGCGACGACCGCGTGCCGCTCTCGCATGCGCAGGCATACGCCGCCGGAGCTCGGGCCGCCGGCGACGACTGCCGTGTGGTGGAGGTCGCCGCGGGGCACTTCGAGCCGATCGACCCGCGCTCGCGGATCTGGCCGGAAGTGCGCGCTGCGATGGAGTCTGCAGGCGCGGCGGTCGCCGGGGCGGCCATGCCGGGGGCGGCACCATGACCGAGCCGACGACGGTCGCGTTCGACCCCACGAGCGCCGAGCAGCGGGAGGACCCGTTCACGGTTCTCGCGCACGCCCGGCGGGAGCAGCCGGTCTTCTACGCCCCCGAGCTGCGTCTCTGGGTGGTGACCCGTCACGACGACGTCCTCACGGTCCTCAAGGACCACCGGACGTTCTCCTCGGTGGGAGCGCTCACCTCGGCCACGGCCGACCGTCCGCCCGAGGTGACGGAGATCCTCGCGGGCGGCCACCCCGAGATGCCGTACATCATCGAGGTCGCCCCTCCGCTCCACGACCGGATCCGGGGTCTCGTCGCGCGCGCCTTCACGCCACGGCGGATCGAGGCGCTCGAGCCGCGCATCGAGCAGATCGCTGCCGACCTGATCGACGGCTTCGCCGCGCTCGGCGCCGCCGACATCGTGGAGGCGTTCGCGTGGCCGCTTCCCCTCAGAGTGCTCGGCGAGCTCTTCGGATTCCCCGAGGACGACCTCGTGCGCATCCACCAC
>DASTKF010000182.1:0-3267 GCA_035716065.1 Gaiella sp. | reverse complement strand
GCGGCAAGGGCGCCCGCCGTCGTCGTGTTCGACTGCGACACGGCCCCGTCGTTACCGGGGCTGAGCACGCGAATCGACGACGCGCTGTTGGACGGCCCTGCCTGGTAGGCGCCGCTCGCGCCGCCGGCCGACTGCCCGCTCGTGGCGGACTGGCCCGCGGTCTGCGCAGCGCCACCTCCGTCGGCGGCCACCGCCTGTCCCGCGCCGAAGCACAGGACGAGCAGGAGCGCACCGAGGAGCGTCGTGATGCGTTTCATGCGAATCGTTGCTCCTTCCGTAAACACAAACGCCCTGGAGCCGGCGCCCCGGGCCTGATCGGGACGGAAGGAGCGCTAACCGGGGTCTTCAGGCACGCGGCTGCGATGACCCGAAGGCAGCGCCACGCGATCGAGCGTGACGCGCCTGGCCAGATCGACCATCGCGGCCAGGAACGGAAGAGCGAGGAAGACGGGGATGCCGCCGCCGGACGAGCTCCCGCCGGTTGCGGGAGCGAAGCTCGCGCCGGACGGGACCGGCGCCGGCATCGGCTGGGGGAGCGGCGCGCGCCAGCGGATCTGCTTCTTGTTCTTGGCGGCGCGCGAGGGCGAGACGCCCGCGGCCGCCGAGCGCCCGTCCGCCGAGGAGGCCTCGGCGTCGGCGACGGTAAGCGTTCCGAGGTCGAGCGCGCCGAGCGGTGCGAGGCGCCCGACCACGGGAACGGCGCGCCCTCCGAGAGCCGGGAGGCGCCGCTGCCGCTCGACGAGACGGAACGTGCCAGCACCGGCAAGCGGCGGGAGGAGGTACGGCAGGTCGACGACGTCGTGGACCGTCTCCACGATCGACCGCACGCTGACGTCCCCGCCGAGCCAGACCGGCTCGGGCGGCGCAACGAGCGCGGGGAGCGATGTCATGCCCGGTATCACTGCCTGCGACACGACGTCCGCAACGGGAACCGGTACGGGGACGACGACCGCGGGGCCTGCAGGAGTCGCGACCACCGGCAGGCCGACGTGAGCAGCGATGGCCACGTTCGCCTGGCTCACAGGACCGTCGTTTCCGGGACTCGAAATCCGGATCGAGATATTCGTGTTCGACGGCTGATACTGCGCTGCGGTTGCGTCTTGATACTGAGCGGGATTCTCCCCGCAGTTCCAGATCCAGGTCCAGTTCCTCGGAACGGATCCCGTCGTAGATCCCGCGACCGGTATCACAGAGAGATCCGGCTTCGAGAGACAGTTCCACTGCCAGGTCCACGTGTCCGGATCGTCCTGCGCGCTCGAAGAAGATGCGGCGGCGGGCTGCGGTGCCGGCGTCGAGGCATGCGCGCCGCCCGACGTCGTGCTCGGAGCAGCCGTGGTGGTCGCGGGCGTAGCGCTCGTGCCGGAACCGGTGGCGCTCGGGGCCATCCCGACGGCCGCCACGACGTTCAGCTGCGTGACAGGCCCGTTGTCGCCCGGGCTCCCGATCCGGACACTGACGTTGACGTTGGTCGGCGAGGCCTGCACAGCCCCCGCCGGGGACGTCGCCGCGGGAGCCGCCGTTGTGGCGATACCAGCCGCGATATCGGACGAAACCGGCGTGGTATCGGGCTCGGACGGCGCCTGGACGGGTGCCGTCTCGAGCACAGGGACGGTCTCGACGGGGGTCGCAGCGCTTGGTGCGGCGGGTGGCGTCGCGTCCGCAGGAGCCGCCTCCTCCGTCGGGTGCGCCGCCGCCTGCGCCGTCTCGCCGAGGACGTCGGCCATCGCGCCCTCGACCGCGGCGCTCGCCTCCCCCGCGAGCACCGCGCCGGTGTCGAGCGACGGCGCCGTCACCGGTGCCACCGGCACGGAGACCGAGCCGTCGTCGGCCAGGGCCTCCGTGGGGAGGGTCGCCGCTGCCGCGCTCACGAAGGTGGCGGCGACGACACATGTCGCGAGACGTGCAGTCGTGATAGGCGCCATGCAAGTACATCTATGCAATCTTCCCTGGCTTTCTATTCATCATTCTTCGGTCTCTTTCTGGACATGTCGCTGTTTTCGGTGTAGTTTCTTCCGTACAAGGGGCGGTGAATCTGGTGAGGTATCGGGGGAGTCACGGTGCGGGGCAACGGCGAGGCTCGACCGCGGCGCTTCTCGCGGCCTACCACCACCGAGGAGACCGATCCGCCCGAACCCGGGTGATCGAGCAGAACCTGCCGCTCGTCCATTCGCTCGCACGCCGGTTCTGGCGTCCCTCCGAGCAGCTCGACGACCTGGTCCAGGCGGGCACGATCGGACTGATCAAGGCCGTGGACGGGTTCCGGGACGATCGAGGGCGCGACCTCGGCGCCTACGCCGTCCCGACGATCGTCGGCGAGCTGCGCCGGTACGTCCGCGAGCGTGCCTCCGCCTCGTCTGTGGCGGAGCTCGAGGAGGAGACGCTTGCTGCGGCGGCGCGCTCGCAGGCAGAAGTGAGCGAGACGCGAGACCTCGTGCGCGCCGCCCTCGACGTGCTCACCCCGCGCGAGCGGCGCATCGTCGCGCTCCGCTACTACCGCGACTGGAGCCAGCAGAGCATCGCCGCCGAGGTGGGGCTTTCGCAAGTTCAGGTGTCGCGGGTGCTGTCGGCATCGCTCGCGAAGATGCGCGACAGGCTCGAGGCGGCCTGACACCGCCATGCGCCGCATTGTGCGTACCGTCTCGAGCCCGTACACTCGACGGTTGGTGAGTGCCCAACCGTCCGCCTCGGACATCCACGAGGGGAGCCGCACGAAGACGCCGCCGTCGCCGAGCGGTCGCCTCCTCCTCCGCATGCCTCCGGACCTCCACGGCGAGCTCGCCCAGGCCGCAGAGCGCGACGGGACGAGCCTCAACGGCTACATCATCGCGCGGCTCGGGGAGGCCGTCGGAAGGACGCCGGAGAGCGGCGGGGCGGCCGGGTCCTCGGGGCTCTCGGCGGTCACGCTCCGGCGGCTCCTGATCGCGAACGTCGTGACCGTCGCGCTCGCGTCGGTCGCCGCGCTCGCGATCCTGCTCGTCGCCTGGCTCGGGTAGGTGCGCCCGTGTCGGCCGCCGGCATCGCGGCCGTCGCCGTCGGCGCCTGGCTCACGGCGAGCCCGATGCCGGAGCCGCGCACCGAGGTCGCGGCCGCCCCGCTCGGGGGACGGATCGTCGTCGTGGGCGGGTTTCTGGCGAGCGGAGGCAACTCGCGCCGTGTGGACGCGTATGAGCCGCGCTCCGACACGTGGTCTCGGCTGCCCGACCTGCCGGTGTCCGTCGACCACGCGGCGGCCGCGTCGTGGCGCGGCCGGGTCGTCGTGGTCGGCGG
>DASTKF010000181.1:0-2067 GCA_035716065.1 Gaiella sp. | reverse complement strand
CTCCCGATGCGGACGCGGGCGAGACCGACGAGGAGCTCTGGCTCTCCCGCGCCCGCGATGCGTCAGCGCGCGGGCCGCTCGGCCATCACACGCACTTCACGAGCCCGACGCACGCACGGCCGACGGGCGGCGCGACCGGGGAGCGTGTCCGGCGCGAGGGCGCATGGATCCGCGAGCACGGTCTCACGCCCACCCTCTTCTGCGGCGGCGGCTGGTACGGCGACCACTCGGTCGCGCTCGCGTGCGCGGATCTCGGCTATGCGGACTGCACGCCGCGCGCAACGCGGCCGGCCTACCTGGAGGACGGCGCCGCCTGGGTCGAGCTCGACACCCCCGCGCGGATCGACCTCGGACAGGCCACGCTCCCCGCCGTCCCGACCACGCACGGCGCCGGAGACCTGGCGCGCGCACTCGTGCGGCCGGGGCTGCCGCAGCGGGTGCACGCCTACTTCCACGACACCGACCTCGTCGACCGCCGGCGGCGGGCGTTGATCGTCGCCGGGCTGATGCTGCTCGGCCGGCGGCGGCCGCCGTTCGACCTCGACGTCGTCGCGGGGTCGGTTCACGGCCCCGAGCGGGCGTGGGCGGAGGTCGCGCGTGGCGGAGCCGCCGACAGCCCGGCGTAGAATCCGGGGGTGCCGACCGAGGCACCCACGACGACCCCTGCCGAGCCCGAGTCGGGCGTCCCCTCCCCTCCCGACCCGACACCGGGCGAGCCCGGGGACATCCGGCGATCGCGCGTCTATCTCCTCTCGCGCGGCCCCGTCTTCGGCCTCGTCCGCCGCGCGGTCAGCGTCGCCGCCCTCGTCGCGGCCGACGTCGCGGGGCTGGCACTCGGCGTCTATCTCGCGCTCGTCCTTCGCTCGTTCGTCTACGGCGACACGATCTACTGGTCGCTGCTCTGGAAGACGGGCCCTGCCGACTGGCTCCCGTTCCTCGCTCCGATCACGGTGATCGTCTTCCTCCAGGCCGGCCTCTACGCGCCGCGCGAGCGCCGGGCGGGCTCGGGGCGGATCCTTGCCGCTCTCGTCCTCGTCGCTCTGATCGTGCTCGCGTTCGGCCTCGGCACGGACTACGACTTCACCACCACCGGGCTGATCCCGACGGCGGTCGTGGCCTCCACAATCGCGATCGCGCTGCTCCGGGCCGCGTACGACTCGGTGTCGCTGGAGCTGATGGCCCTCGCGGGCGTCCGCCGACGGCTCCTGCTCGTCGGCGACGACGCGACGCTCGACGACCTCGAACGGCCGCTCCGCGCCACGCACGGCGGCATCGGGGTCGAGGTGGTCGGCCGGCTCACAGTCGACGCCGGCGCACGTGGGCTCGCCGGCTCGCTCGACCGGCTCGCCACGCTTCTCGAGGCGGAGCGTCCGGATGAGCTGGTGCTCGCAGAGGCGCATTTCGACGAGCAGGCGGTGCTCGAGGTCGTCCAGCTGGCGCACCGCCACGGCGTCAAGGTCAAGCTGGCTCCCTCGACGACGGAGCTCCTCGTCCACGAGGGGGAGTACGTCCCCGGCCAGGGCATTCCGCTGTTCGAGCTACGCCCCCCGATGCTGACCGGGCTCGAGTGGGCCACGAAGCGGGTGTTCGACATCGTCGTGTCGCTCCTCTTCCTCGCGGTCGGGATCCCGCTCTGGCTCGTCGTCGCGGCGGCGATCAAGCTCGAGTCGCGCGGGCCGGTGCTCTACGTCGACCGCCGGATCGGCGTGCGGGAGCAGGAGTTCGGGATGCTCAAGTTCCGGACGATGGTCGCCGGTGCGGCGGAGCGCCAGGACGAGCTGGAGGCCGAGAACGAGGCGTCGGGGGCGCTCTTCAAGATCCGCGACGATCCGCGCGTGACCCGGGTCGGGCGGGTGCTGCGGCGGCTCTCGCTCGACGAGCTCCCACAGCTCTGGAACGTGCTCCGAGGGCAGATGAGCCTCGTCGGGCCCCGACCGCTGCCGCTTCGGGACCACGCGATGCTGGAGGACTGGCACCGCGCCCGGTCGCTCGTCCTCCCCGGGATGACGGGGCTCTGGCAGATCTCGGGCCGCTCGGGGCTCGACTTCGACGACCTGGTGCGGCTCG
>DASTKF010000180.1:0-4041 GCA_035716065.1 Gaiella sp. | reverse complement strand
CTCTGGAGCGAATGGCGCGGAGACCTGTGGGAGCAGGACCTCCATGGCAAACGGGCGCACATCCTCGGGCCGGCGCACGGGTTTGCAGGCAACGTCTTCGTCCTCGGACGCGGCGACCTTCTGGACGACGAGCGGCGGGCGGCGCTCGAGACCCGGGCCGCGACGACGCTCGACCGGCAGGCGCTGCGCTCCGACGGGGTCGCGCAGTGGCGTCCCTCGGTCGAGCCGAGTCGCGTCCCCCGCCGCACGCAGTGGTGTCACGGCGCACCGGGGATCGTCGCGTCGCTCGGCTCGCTCGCGCCGGGGAACGACGCCCTCTCGGAGCTGCTCCTCGCCGGCGGAGAGCTCACCTGGCGCGCCGGCCCCCTCCGCAAGGGCGCGAACCTCTGCCACGGGACTGCCGGGAACGGCTACGCCTTCCTGAAGCTCTTCGCCCGCACCGGCGACGAGCTGTGGCTGCATCGCGCGCGCGCCTTCGGAATCCACGCGATCGGGCAGGTCGAGCGCGCGACCGCGGCGCACGGCCGCGGACGGCACACGCTCTGGACCGGTGACCCGGGCACCGCCCTCTACCTCTCGAGCTGTCTCGCAGGCGACGCGGCCTTCCCCACCCTGGACGTCTGGTGACCGCCGGCCCGGAGCGACCGATGCGAGAATCTCGCACGGTTCCCGCGACCATGCAGATCGACGTCCGCCGTCTGGAGGCACCCGAACTCCCCGCCCACCTCGACGGCCTGGCAGCGGTCCTCGCCGACTGCGTCGCGGGCGGTGCGTCGGTGAGCTACATGGCACCCTTCTCACAGGCCGACGCGCGAGCGCAGTTCGAGTCCTGGGCCGCCGAGGTCGCGGACGGAAAGAGGCTGCTGCTCGCCGCGTTCCGCGGCGACGACGTCGTGGGCACCGTCCAGGTCGTGTTCGCGGCACCGCCGAACCAGCCGCATCGCGCCGACGTCGCGAAGCTGCTCGTCCACCGCAACGCCCGTCGTGTCGGCGTCGCGCAGCGCCTGATGGAGCATGCGGAGGCGGAGGCACGGGCGGAGGGCAAGACGCTGCTCGTCCTCGACACCGTGACGGGCGACGACGCCGAGCGCCTCTACCTGCGGCTGGGCTGGACGCGGGTCGGCGTGATCCCGAACTACGCGCTGTACCCGGACGGGCGGCCCTGCGACACGACGGTGTTCTGGAAGGCCGTATAGGACAAGCCAGCGGGCTGGCCAGCTAGGGCACGTACTGTTGGTCGATCCGGCAGACGGCGTCGACGTGGACACGGAGCCAGACGCCGGTGTCGAGCCCCTCGAACAGCTCGATCGGCTTCTCGCCGCGAACGAGCGCCGCGAGCTGCGAGACGCCGATCGGCGTCGCACCGAGCTGAGCCGGGTCGCCACGACGCGTGAGGACGGTGACGCGCGCGCCGGTCGCGACGAGGTAGGTCAGGAGCCGATGACCCTCGTCGACGCGGTAGTTGTCGTTCGGGACGGGCTCCCCGGGCTCGACGACGCCGTCCTCGGCGGCCGCGACATTCGCGGTCACGCCGCTCGTGAACCACGCGGGGTCGAAGCGCATGACCCAGCGGCCGGAGCGGTCGCGGACGAGCGAGCGGATGTGCCCGAAGGTCCGGTCGCCGCAGGGCTTTACGAGGACGGTGCGCGTGGCGGGCTCCTTCGTGGCGTAGAGCGCCCCGAAGGCCACACCCGCAGCCACGGCGACCGCCGCGACGGCGCCGAGCAGGAGCAGCGAACGCGAGACGGCACGCACGCGAAGATAGTGGCACGGGAGCCTGACACACGCGATCGCGCGCCGGGCCGGTAGTCGTGGTCAACTGCGGACGAAGCGATCCGCTGCCCAGCCGGCGGCCTCTCGCGTCTCGACGTGCCGCCAGCCGGCGTGTGCAGGCCGTTCGCCGGCGAGGTATCCCGAGGTGATCGCCTCCCGCGCGTCGAGCCGGGCGAGGATCCGCTCGACGGGACGCAGAAGGACGTTGGCGACGGCGACGTCGGCGGAGGGCAGCGCGTCGGTCAGCGCGTCCGCGACCGCGGTCTCGACCGCGACGCCGTTCACGGACGCGTTGGTACACGTGACCTCGATCGCGACCGGGTCGACGTCGACCGCGCGCACGGGGCCGAAGCCGAGCCTCGCCGCGGCGATCGCGACGACACCCGAGCCGCAGCCCACGTCGAGGAGCGAGCCTCTCGTGGCCGTGTTGGCGAGTAGGTCGACGGAGAGATGCGTCGTCGGATGCGCACCGGTCCCGAATGCGCGGCCGGGGTCGATCACCACCGCCCTGGACGGGTCGGGCGGCGTCTCCCAAGGCGGGCCGATCCAGAGGCCGCCGGCGACCACGGGCCGGTGGAAGTCGCGCCACGCGTCCTGCCAGCCCTCGGCGACCGGCACCACCATGGCCCCGGGCAGCTTCGCGAGCAGCGCCGCGGCGTCAGCCGCATCCGCGTAGACGGCGAGCTCGACGGTCCCACCGCCGACCCCGACCTCCTCGAAGCCGGCCGACGACAGCTCCAGGAGACGTGCGCGGACCGGCTCCGCCTCGCCGTCGCGCACGCGCACGGCGAGCCGCCACAACCGGCTCATGCGCCGTCGAACGGGATCGCCTCGCGCCGAGCCCACCTCCCGTCCGTCCCCTCGCCGAGGAGCACGAGCTCGGCCGCGCGGCAGCGGATCGGAAGCAGCGGGCCGAGGCCCTCGCGGAGCTCTCGCACCATCACCTCGACGGTCTCCGGATCGTCGTCCGTGCCGATCGTGCAGTGCGGGACGAAGACGTGTTGCGGCTCGCCGTAGGGCGGGAGCGCCGGGAACGCCCTCCTCGCGACGTCTACGAGCACGTGGAACGGCTCGGCGGGAGCGGGCGCGAGCCACGCCGCATCGGGGAACGACTCGACCGACGCGAGCTCGTAGGTGAACGGACGCACCGGGGCGTACAGGCGCCGGAGCTCCGTCAGCAGCTCGTCGTCGATCTGCGTGGTGGGGACGAACGGGAAGAGGACCGTGAGATGTGCCGGAAGCCCGCGCTCGACGGCCTCCCGCTGGTAACGCAGGCGCCAGTCACGGACTATCGGCTCCGCCTCGTCCGCGACGACGACGAGCGCCGAGCGCCTGTCGGCGCCGGTCACCGGAACGCGCTCTTGAGCCGCCCGAGAAAGCCGTCGTCGTCGTCGCGGTACGCGTCGTTTCCGAGCTCGCCCTCCAGCCGGAGCACCTCGGCGCGCTGCTCGGCGGTGAGCCGGGTCGGGACGCGCACGTCGACCTGTACGAGGAGATCACCCCGGCGCCCGGTCTCGAGCGAGGGTATGCCGCGGCCGCGCACCGCCTGGACGGCGCCAGGCTGCGTCCCCGGCGCAAGCTCGATCTCGAGCGGCCCCTCGGGCGTCGGCACGGAGACGGTGCTCCCGAGGGCGGCTTCGGTCATCGTCACCGACGCGCGCACGTGAAGGTCGTCCCCGTCGCGCTCGACGCCCTCCAGCGGACGGACGCGCACGGTGACATAGACGTCACCCGGCGGGCCGCCGAGCGTGCCCGCGTGCCCCGCGCCGCGCACCCGGATCCGTTGCCCATCGTGGATCCCGGCGGGCACGTCGAGCTCCAGCGGCACGTCCTCGAGCGTCCGGCCGTCGCCCTCGCAGCGCTCGCAAGGCGTCTCGACGAGGCGGCCGGACCCGTCGCAGCGCGGACACGTGCCCGACCGGACGATCTGGCCCAGGATGGTGCGGGAAACCTGCTGGACGACGCCCGCGCCGCCGCAGCCCGGACAGGTGACGGGCGACGTGCCGGGCGCCGCGCCGGAGCCAGAGCAGGTCTCGCACGTCCGCGCCGCGCGCACGCTCACGCCCAGCGAGATCCCGTGCACCGCGTCTGCAAGGTCGATCTCGACCTGAGCGCCGACGTCCGGTCCGCGCGCGGGACGTGGCCCGGCGCTCCTCCCCTGCCCGAAGAGCGTCTCGCCGAAGAACGCTGCGAAGACGTCCGAGAGGCTGCCGAAGTCCGCATCCATCGGCGAGAACCCACCGCCGCGCAACCCGGCGTGGCCGAACC
>DASTKF010000179.1:0-2690 GCA_035716065.1 Gaiella sp. | reverse complement strand
TACAGGCAGCTTCTCGACGAGGTCGTGCGGGCCGCCAACGGGCTGAAGTCTCTCGGCGTCGGGAAGGGGACGCCGGTCGGGATCTACATGGGCATGGGGCCGGGGCTCCCGGTCGCGATGCTCGCCTGCGCTCGCATCGGCGCGCCCTTCACGGTCGTCTTCGGCGGCTTCTCGGCGGAGTCGCTCGCAGACCGGCTGAACGACATGCGCTGTGAGGTGCTCTTGACGCAGGACGAGAGCTACCGGCGCGGCACGCTCGTCCCCCTCAAGCGCAACGCCGACGAGGCGCTCGCCTCCTGCCCCGGCGTCCGCGCCGTCGTCGTCGGGCAGCGGACGCGCAACGAGGTCCCGATGACGGCCGGGCGCGACATCACCTGGAACACGCTCGTCGAGGGCCAGCCGACCGACCCCTCCTCGTGCCCCTGCGAGCCGATGGACGCCGAAGACCTCCTCTACCTGCTGTACACGAGCGGCACCACCGCGAAGCCGAAGGGCATCGCGCACACGACCGCCGGCTACCTCGTCGGCGTCGCTACGACGCACCACTACATCTTCGACCTGAAGGCCGAGCGGGACGTCTACTGGTGCGCCGCCGACATCGGCTGGGTCACCGGGCACAGCTACATCGTGTTCGGGCCGCTCTGCAACGGCGCGACGAGCGTCCTCTACGAGGGGGTGCCGGACTTCCCCGACAAGGACCGCTGGTGGGACATCGTCGAGCGCTACCGCGTCACGATCCTCTACACGGCGCCCACGGCCATCCGGGCGCACATGAAGTGGGGGCCGGAGCATGCTGCGAAGCACGATCTGTCGTCGCTCAGGCTGCTCGGGTCGGTCGGCGAGCCGATCAATCCGGAGGCGTGGATGTGGTACCGCGAGCACATCGGCGGCAACCGCACCCCGATCGTCGACACGTGGTGGCAGACCGAGACGGGCATGGTCCTGATCACGCCGCTTCCGGGGGTGACGACCACGAAGCCGGGGTCCGCGACGCGGCCGTTCCCGGGCATCGACGCCGGTGTCGTCGACGATCTCGGCAACGAGGTCGGCCCGGGCGGAGGCGGCTACCTCGTCCTCAAGCGTCCCTGGCCCGCGATGACGCGGGGGATCTTCGGCGACGACGCGCGGTTCCGCGCGACCTACTGGGAGCGCTTCCCCGGCGTGTACTTCGCCGGCGACGGCGCCCGGGTCGACGAGGACGGCGACTACTGGCTCCTCGGCCGCGTCGACGACGTCATGAACGTCTCCGGACACCGCATCTCGACGATCGAGGTCGAGTCTGCCCTCGTCGACCATCCGAGCGTGGCCGAAGCCGCCGTGTGCGGCCGCGCGGATTCGCTGACCGGCCAGGCGATCGTCGCCTTCGTCACCCTGAAGGGCGGCGAGGAGGGCACCGTCGAGCGGCTCGAGGAGCTCCGCAACCACGTCGCCGTGAAGATCGGCCCGATCGCCAAGCCCGCGAACATCGTCTTCACCCCCGAGCTGCCGAAGACCCGGTCCGGGAAGATCATGCGCCGCCTTCTCCGCGACGTCGCGGAGCACCGACCGCTCGGCGACACGACGACGCTCGCGGATCCCACCGTCGTCACCGAGATCGCAGACCGCGCGGCCGGCCAGCCGTCCGAGGACTAGCCGCCCGCTCGGCCGGCGAGATCCGCGCGAAGCCTCGCGAGCATCGCCACGGTGCGGTCGACGTCGGCGGGCGCCGTCGACCAGTTCGAGACGGCGATGCGCAACAGGCGCTCGCCGCGCCACGTCGTCCCGCCGAGCCACGCCGTTCCGTCGTCGTGGATCGCCTGCTCGAGTCGGGTCGTGAGGGCCTCGTCGCCCGCGCGGACGAGAACCTGGTTGAGGACGACGTCGTTGGCGATCTCGAAGCCGTCAAGGGCGCCCAGCTCCGCCGCGAAGCGGCGCGCCAGCTCGCAGTTGCGGTCGACGAGCCCGGCGACCCCGGAGCGACCGAGCGATCGGAGCGCCGCCCAGGTCGCGAATCCGCGGGCGCGGCGGGAGGACTCGACGACGAAGTCGCCGCCCCCGAACTCGCGGCCCGCGACCTGCCCGGTGAGGTACGACGCCGTGTACGCGAGCGCGGCCGCGTGCACCTCCGGGTGCGCGCAGAACGCGTACCCGCAGTCGTACGGCACGTTGAGCCACTTGTGCCCGTCGCACGACCACGAGTCAGCGAGCTCGACACCCCGCACGAGATGCGCGGTGCGCGAGCTCGCTGCGGCCCAGAGCCCGAACGCGCCGTCGACGTGGACCCAGGCACCCGCCTCGTGGGCCGCCTCGATCGCAGCCTCGAGGTCGTCGCAGGCCCCGGTGTTCACGTTCCCGGCTTGCAGGCAGACGATCGTTGGCCCGCCAGGCTCGAGGGCATCCGGGAGGGCGCCGACGTCCATGGCGCCGTCCGGACGTGCGGGGATTTCGACGAGCGAGCGCTCACCGAGACCTAGGAGGCGGACGGCGCGGTCGACGGTCGCGTGCCGTTCGGCGCCGACGATCACCTGGACGGGTGGCGCTCCGAACAGGCCGTCGCGTCCCACGTCCCAGCCTGCCCGATGTAGGACCTGCCAGCGTCCGGCAGCGAGGCCGACCGTGTTCGCGCCCTGCGCGCCCGTGGTGAAGCCCACGGAGGCGTGCGCGGGCAGCCCGAGGAGCTCCTTGAGCCAGCTGCCCGCGACGTCCTCCAC
>DASTKF010000178.1:0-14748 GCA_035716065.1 Gaiella sp. | reverse complement strand
GTGACAGCGTCGTCGCCGCCCACCCAGCCGTAGCACCGGAGATAGCACTCCTGCTCGTTCAACGGCCGCAACCGCTGCATGGGCCCCAACCGTACGCGGCGGACCGGACGACGCCCGTTGTCTACGCTGCGGGCGTGGCCGCGCAGGCGAAGTCGTTCGACTACGAGGTCTCGCTCGACGAGACGTGGGACGCCTGGTCGGATCGAGGCGGCGGGGTGCTGGCAGGCGCGGACGAGGCCTCGTGGACGCCGGAGCACCTGCTGCTCGCCGGCCTCGCTCGCTGTTCGCTGACGAGTCTCCGCTACCACTGCGTCCGCGCCGGGGTCACGCTCACGGCGCGGGCGACCGCGCAGGGCACCGTGACGCGGCGGGAGGAGGACGGGCGGTTCGCGTTCGTCCTTGTCACCGTCGAGGGTGACGTCTCCTTCGAGCCGAAGCCCGACGGAGACACGATCGCTGCGCTGCTCGAGAAGGCGGAGCGAGACTGCTTCATCGGCGCGTCCCTGACGGTGGCGCCTGCGTATACGTGGAGGGTCGCGTGAGCCTTGCGGCCGCGAACGCGGCCGCCTTCAGGGATCTGCCCCGCCGCAGGCGGGGATCTCCGCGGCCGGGATCCGCTCCCGCGGATCGCGGCTTCGCGGACGAGAAGCAGCGGGACTGCTTCATCGGCGCGTCCCTGACGGTGGCGCCCGCGTATACGTGGAGGGTCGCGTGAGCGCGACGCTGCTCGACGTCGCTGCCGTCCGCGCGCGCTTCAGCGCCCTCGACCGCCGGCTCGCGTTCTTCGACGGCCCGGGTGGGACCCAGTGCCCCGACGAGGTGATCGACGCGATCGCCCGGTACCTGCGCGAGGACAACGCGAACGTCGGCGCGCCCTACGCGACCTCGCGCCGGACCGACGCGGTGGTCGCTGCCGCGCACGAGCGCGCCGCCGTGTTCCTCGGCTGCGATCCCGGCGAGGTCGCGTTCGGCCAGAGCATGACCGCGCTCAACTTCCTCCTCACCCGGGCACTCGCGCGCGAGCTCGAGGCGGGGGACGAGGTGCTCGTGACGCGACTCGACCACGACGGCAACGTCGCGCCCTGGCTTGCGCTCGCCGAGGACATCGGGATCGTCGTCCGCTTCGTCGACGTCGACGAGGACCTGTCGCTCGACCTCGACGACCTCGCCGCCAAGCGGACGCCGCGGACGAAGGTCGTCGCCTTCCCCGCCGCCGCGAACTCCGTCGGCACGGCGCCCAACGTCCGGCGAGTCGTGGAGCTCGCGCACGATGCGAACGCGCTCGCCTGGGTCGACGCCGTCCACTATGGGCCGCACGGGCCGATCGACGTCTCGGCGTGGGGGTGCGACGTGCTCGTCTGCTCGCCGTACAAGTACTTCGGGCCGCACATGGGGCTCGCGTTCGGCCGCGAGGAGCTGCTTCGGAGCTGGCGGCCGTACAAGGTCCGGCCCGCCGCCGACGAGCCGGTCGGTCACCGCTTCGAGCTCGGCACGTGCCAGCACGAGCTGCTCGCGGGCTTCGTCGCGGCGGTCGACTACGTCCACTCGCTCGGCTGGGACGCGATCACCGCCCACGAGCGCTCGCTCGGCCTGCGGTTTCTCGACGGCTTGCCGGCCGACGTCGTCCTGCACGGCCTGCCGACGATGGAAGGGCGCGTGCCGACGTTCTGCTTCAGCGTCCCGGGCCGCACCGCGCAGTCCGTCGCGGAGCACCTCGCCGAGCGGGACGTTGCCGTGTGGTGGGGGAACTACTACGCGCTCGAGACGATGCGGCTGCTCGGGCTCGACGAGCTCGACGGCGCCGTCCGCGCGGGCATCGTCCACTACAACACCGCCGAGGAGGTCGACCGGCTGCTCGCCGGCGTCGCGGAGCTCGTGGAGTGAGGCTCCTGCTCCTCGGCGGCCCGAAGTTCGTCGGCCGCGCGGTGATCGACGCAGCGCTCGAGCGCGGCCACGAGGTGACCCTCTTCAACCGCGGGACGACGGGTGCTGATCTCTACCCCGAGCTCGAGCGGATCGTCGGCGACCGCGACGGTGGCCTCGAGGGCCTACGCGGGGGGGAGTGGGACGCGGTCGTCGACACGTCGGGCTACCTCCCGCGCGTCGTCGGCGAGAGCGCACGCCTGCTAGCGGATGCGGTGGGTCACTACGTCTTCGTCTCGAGCATCTCCGTCTACGCCTCCTTCGCCGAGGTCGTGAACGAGGGATCTGCGCTCGCGGAGCTGTCCGCTCCGGGCTCGGAGGACATCTCCACCGACTACGGCGCGCTCAAGGCGCTCTGCGAACGAGAGGTGGACGCGGCTTTCCAGGCCCGCTCTACCGCCGTTCGTGCTGGGCTGATCGTCGGCCCTTACGACCCGACGGGGCGCTTCACGTACTGGCCGCACCGCGTCGCGCGGGGCGGCGACGTGCTCGTGCCCGGGCCGGCGTGGCGGCCCGTACAGTTCGTCGACGTCCGCGACCTCGCGGCGTGGATGGTGCTTGCCGCCGAGGAGCGGCTCACCGGCCCGTTCAACGCGACGGGGCCGACGACGATGGGCGCGGTGATCGACGCCGCCCGCCGCGTGTCCGGAGCGTCGGCGCGGCCGGTCGAGGTGGACGACGCGTTCCTCGCGGCGCAGGGCGTAGGCGAGTGGATGGAGCTGCCTCTCTGGGCCGACGTGGGTGGAGAGATGCCGTCCGTCTTCTCGGTGGACAACTCACGCGCGACCGGCGCCGGTCTGACGTTCCGTCCGCTCGACGACACCGTCGCGGCGACGCTCACCGACGCCGGGCTCGTCGACGGGGTCGGGCTCACGCCCGAGCGCGAGACCGAGCTCCTGACCGCGTGGTGGTCTCGCGGCTAGCATCGATTCGTGGCGACCTTCGACCGCACGACGCTCTCCAACGGCACCCGCGTTCTCACCGCGGGGATGGACCACGCTCAATCGGTCTCGTGCTTCCTCATGTACGCCGCCGGATCGCGCTACGAGCGGCGCGAGGAGAGTGGCATCGCGCACTTCGCCGAGCACATGTTCTTCAAGGGCACCGAGCGGCGGCCGACGGCACGCGACATCGCGACCGAGATCGACGCGATCGGCGGCGAGTTCAACGCCTTCACGGGCAAGGAGCTGACCGGCTACTACGTCAAGTGCGCCGCCGAGACGCGCGACGTCGCGCTCGACGTGCTCGTCGACATGCTTCGCAACTCGCGCTTCGACACCGACGAGATCGACCGCGAGAAGGGCGTTATCGTCGAGGAGATGAACATGTACGCCGACACGCCGCGGAGCTACGTCGGCAACGTCTGGGAGCGTCACATGTACGGTGACCAGCCGCTCGGCTGGGACATCATCGGCAACGAGGAGACGATCCGCGCCGCGACCCGCGACACGTTCCGCGGGTACCTCGACCGGTGGTACCGGCCCGAGCGCCTCGTCGTGGGGCTCGGCGGGAAGCTCGGGGACGGCCTCCACGAGCGGCTCGAGGAGCTGCTCGGGGACATCACAGCGGCCGAGACGGGTGCGGCCGAGACCGTCGTGCTGCCCGCGGACGGGAGCCCGGTGCGCGTCCACACGAAGCAGTCCGACCAGGCCCACGTCGTCATCGGCGCCCGCAGCTACCCGCACGGCCATCCCGACCGCTATGCCGTGCAGCTGCTCTCGACCGTGCTCGGTGGCGGAATGTCGTCTCGTCTCTTCACCGAGGTCCGCGAGCGGCGCGGCCTCGCGTACTACGTCTTCTGCGCGAACAACTCGTACGCCGACGCGGGCGCCCTCGCCGCGCAGGGCGGCGTCGACCTGAACCGGATCGACGAGGCGATCGAGACGATCGTCGCGGAGCTCCGGCGCGTGGCCGCCGAGCCCGTGCCGGCGGAGGAGCTCGAGAAGGCGCGCTCGTTCGCGAAGGGCCGCTTCGTCCTCGGTCTCGAGAGCCCACACGCGACGATCATGTTCGGCCTCCGCCGCGAGCTCCTCGAAGGTGCCGCGGTCGAGCCGGAGGAGGTCCTCGCGGGTCTCGACGCAGTCACGGTCGAGGACGTCCAGCGGGTCGCGGTCGACATCCTGGGCAAGGACCTCCGCCTCGCGCTGATCGGCCCGTTCGACGAGCCGGCGCGATTCGAGAAGCTGATCGCCGCGTAGCGCGACTGTCTCGAACGGACATGGCTCGACGAGCCATCTTGCACTGAGACTCGAAGCTGGCCAAGATCGTGGGCGGTTCGGAGGGCGAGACCGCGAGGCGCGGTGACTGTGACATCCAGCCCGTCCGGCTTGCCACCGGATCCGGATTCAGGCCCGGCGTCCTCCGACGGAACTGACGGCACGGGCGGGAGGTTGCGACTGGCTTATCGCGCATGTCGGCCGCTCGCCCGAAGCCCGGTACGTTGATCCGCAGGGTGTCAGTCGGTCACCGCCGGAGTGGCTTCCGGCTCGCGGCCTTGCGCTGACGGCCCGCATCGGCGGGCCGTCAGCACCAAGTCTCGGAATCGGGACTACGGTCGCTCGGAGTTGACGCGCGTGTCCCTCTTGCCGGGCGCGACCACAACCGATCCGCTCGGCTGGACGCAACCGGTCTCGTGGGTGGCCGCGTATTCGAGCTCCTGGTACGAGAACCGGTCATGTCCCACCTCGCCGACCAGGGTGGCCGAGCGCACGGTGGTGCGTGGGCGCACCGGGGAGCGGCCCGGAACGAATGCGAAGGACTACCCCTGCATCGGCATCCGCTGCGACGCGCAGCGGTCGAAGTGGGTGATTGCGCTCAGCTTCTTCGAGGAGGCTCCGCCGGGATTCAGCTCCCGTTGACCGTCAAGGAGACGAAGGACTGCGGAAAGACGTGGACCAGCTTCGAGACCGCTCACAGGTTCGGGAACTACACGATGCTCGCTGACGGGGCAGCGACCAGCACGGCGCTCCGCGGCGAGGGACGACCGTCCACGGTGGCGAACGGGCTCTGGGGGCCGAGCGACCGCATGGTCGTGACCTGGAATCTTGCTCTGGGGCGGACGAAGTGAGGCGCCGCGGCGCGGACGCCTTTGCCGCGCCTCAGCCGGCGCCGAGCAGGGGGAACCCCTCGCGTGACGCCGCCAGCGCGAGCCGCTCGTCGAGCGTCACGAACGGGAGCGCGCCGGGCTCGCCGTCGGCTGCGATCCGCGCGGCGGCGAGCTGGAGCGCGTCCCTGGCGCGGAGGTCGTGCACGCGGACGAGGCGCTGCGCGTCGTCGCGAAGAGTCGGTGTGGGAGGCACCTCGCGCCAGTCGCGGGTCAGTCGGTCGAGCGTCTCGAGCGCCTCCGTCGCTTCGGAGGGCTCGAGGGCTCCGCTGCGCTCGCGGCGACTGATTGCCGAGGTGCACTCGACGACCGTTCCCCACCAGACCACCAGCTGCGGGCGCTCGGCCGACTCGGCTCTCATCGTCTCGGAGCGCGCCTCCTCCAGGAGCAAGGGAACGACGGCGGACGCATCCCAGAACCTCAATACGGGCTCTCGCGCCGCTCCTCGAGGAGCGCCTCGAGCACGCTCTCCCTCGACTTCGGCAGCGGCCGGTCGAGCAGCCAGCGGAGATCGGGCTTCTCGTTCTTCGGACGGGTGATCAGCCCGCGCCGCTCGAGGCTCGCGAGCCGCGCGTCCCAGTCCACCTCGCTGCCGCCGTTGAGCGGCACGAGCTGCGCGACCGGCACGCCGCGGTCAGTGATCGTGATCGTCTCGCCGGCCTTGACCCGGTCGAGCAGCTCGCTGAGCTTCGCCTTCGTATCGGAGATCGATGCCGTGGCCATCAAGACCATTGTAGTCCTCTCTATCCGACTATCAAGGTCTGTTCAGGCCATGTCGGGATCGGACGTCTGAGCCCGCCCCAGTGGCCATCGTCCGGCCCGGTCACGCTGATATCGCGCGTGACACGGACCAGCAGCTCTCGGGCCTGCGCGAAACACCACGAGCCGTGCGGCGCGGCCGTGGCGGCGCGTCGCACCCGACACCGACCGCCTGCCGATCGCCGCCGTCCACCTCGGGCATCACCACGGCTTCGACGGCGCGCTCGTGGCGCTGAGCGCGCTGCTTCTCTCGCGGTCCCGCCTGCGGACCGGGACGACAGCTTGGGCGACGGTGGGCGTGACGGCGCTCGCCTTCGCCTACGGGATCGTCAACTGCGTGCGGGACGCGTGGAACGAGCAGCTCGTGAAGCGCGGCACCCTCGGCTGGAAGATTCCCGACGCGATCTTGCCGTCGCTCTCGGCGGTCTGGCTCGCGATCTTCGCGATCGCCGCCCTCACGGCGCTCGCCCTGCGAGGCGAGTCTCGCCGCATAGACTCGCCTGCGTGACCGAGAGGGAGCTGCTCGCACGGACGGCCGAGCTCGCGGCCGACTACCTGGAGACCCTCGACACCCGCTCGGTGGGTGCGGCGCGCGACTACCGCGGGATGCTCGCCGCGCTCGATCGCCCGCTACCGGAACACCCCTCCGACCCGCTCGACGTCGTCGAGCAGCTCGTCCGCGATGCCGGCGACGGTCTCGTGGCGATGGGCTCGGGGCGGTACTTCGGCTTCGTGATCGGTGGTGCCCTCCCCAGCTCGACGGCGGTGGACTGGCTCGCCTCCGCCTGGGACCAGAACACCGGCCTCGCGGAGGTGACGCCCGCTACATCGGCGCTGGAGGCCGTCGCCGGAAGGTGGGTGCTCGAGCTGCTCGGCCTGCCGCCGAGGTCGTCGTTCGCGTTCGTGACGGGGTGCCAGATGGCCCACGTCACGTGCCTCGCCGCAGCACGCCACGGGGTCTACCGACGGGCGGGGTGGGATCTTCCTGCGCACGGCCTTGCGGGCGCGCCGCCGCTGCGCGTCGTCGTCGGTGACAAGCGCCACGTGACGGTCACCCGCGCGCTGCGGCTCCTGGGCATCGGCCGCGAGCAGGAGATCGCCCTACCGGTCGACCGCGAGGGCCGCATGGACGTCTCGCGGCTCGCGGACGCGCTCGAGCCCGGGGCTCCGACGATCGTCTGCGTGCAGGCCGGCGAGGTGAACACGGGTGGGTTCGACGACATCGAGACCGTGATCGAGGCGGCCTCGGGCACAGACGCGTGGGTGCACGTCGACGGCGCCTTCGGGCTGTGGGCGGCCACCGTTCCATCCCTCCAGCATCTCCTCGCCGGCTACGAGCGCGCCGACTCCTGGGCCACGGACGCACACAAATGGCTCAACGTGCCGTACGACTGCGGCATCGCGGTCTGCGCGCACCCGGCCGACCACGAGGCTGCGATGGAGTACGCGGCGCCCTACCTCGACGTCGCGGAGCACGCGACGATCCGCGACCCGATGGGCTACAGCCCCGAGTTCTCCCGCCGTGCACGGTCGGCGCCGGTCTGGGCGGCGATCCGGGAGCTCGGGCGCTCCGGGGTCGCCGACCTCGTCGAGCGGACGTGTGCGCATGCCCGGCGCTTCGCGGAACGGATCGCCGAGCTACCGGGCTGCGAGGTGCTGAACGAGGTCGTGCTCAACCAGGTGCTCTTTCGCTTCGCGGACGACGAGCAGACGCGGGCCGCGCTTGCCTCCGTGCAGGCGAGCGGAGAGGCGTGGATGAGCGGGACGGTGTGGGACGGGCGCGCCGCGATTCGTCTCTCGGTCTCGAACTGGCGGACGACCGAGGCGGACGTCGACCGCACTGTCGCGGCGTTCGCGAGGGCTCTCGGGGCCTGAGCGCTCGGCGGGGAACGTTGGTGTCCGACTTTAAGTCGGACACCATGCGGAGCTATGCGTCGTCTGCGGGAGTGCCGGCCGCGCGCTCGGCGATCTCCGACACGACGGCGGGGTCGGCGAGCGTCGTCGTGTCTCCGAGGGGGCGGTGCTCGGCGACGTCGCGGAGCAGGCGGCGCATGATCTTCCCCGAGCGCGTCTTCGGGAGCTCGGGGGTGAAGACGATGTTGGCGGGCTTCGCGATCGCGCCGATCTTCACCGCGACGTGGTTTCGGAGCACCTCGAGCATCTCGACCGAGCCAGGATCGGAGCCCTTGAGGGTGACGTAGGCGACGATCGCCTGGCCGGTCGTCGCGTCGGTGCGGCCGCAGACCGCGGCCTCGGCCACTTTCGGGTGGTCGACGAGCGCCGACTCGACCTCGATCGTCGAGATGCGGTGGCCGGAGACGTTCATCACGTCGTCGACGCGGCCGAGCAGCCAGAAGTCGCCGTCGGCGTCGATCCGGGCGCCGTCGCCCGCGAAGTAGTAGCCGGGGAAGCGCTCCCAGTAGGTGGCGCGGAAGCGACCGTCGTCGCCGAAGATGCCGCGCGTCATCGCGGGCCAGGGCTTCTCGAGGACGAGGTAGCCGCCACCCTGCTCGACTCGCTCTCCCTGCTCGTTGAGGACGCCTGCGACGACCCCGGGGAACGGCTTGGTCGCCGAGCCGGGCTTCGTCGTCGTGACGCCGGGAAGAGGCGTGATCATGATCATCCCCGTCTCGGTCTGCCACCACGTGTCGACGACCGGGCAGCGGCTGCCGCCGATGTGCTCGGAGTACCAGATCCACGCCTCCGGGTTGATCGGCTCGCCGACGGAGCCGAGCAGGCGCAGCGAGGAGAGGTCGTGGTTCGCCGCGTGCTCGGTGCCCCACTTCATGTGCGCGCGGATCGCCGTCGGCGCGGTGTAGAGGATCGTGACGCCGTAGCGCTCCACGATCGACCACCAGCGCGCGTGGTCGGGAAAGTCGGGCGTGCCCTCGTAGAGCACGGACGTGGCGCCGTTGCAGAGCGGCCCGTAGACGATGTAGCTGTGGCCGGTGATCCAGCCGATGTCGGCCGCGCACCAGTAGACGTCCGTCTCGGGCTTCAGGTCGAAGATGTAGCGGTGCGTCGAGGCGACGCCGACGAGGTAGCCGGCGGTCGTATGCACGATCCCCTTCGGCTTCGCCGTCGTCCCCGACGTGTACATCAAGAACAGCAGGTCCTCGCTCGACATCGGCTCGCACGGGCACGTCGCCGGGTCGTCGGAGACGTCGAGCTCGTGGTGCCAGCGGTCGCGTCCCGCGGTCATCGGCACCTCGTTCCCGGTACGCCGAACGACGAGGCACGAGTGCACCCTCGGCGCGGCGGCCATAGCCTCGTCGGCGGTGTGCTTGAGCGGCACCGGCTTGCCGCGGCGCCAGGCCTCGTCCTGTGTGACGAGCACCTCGCAGCCCATGTCGACCATCCGGCCGGAGAGCGAGTCGGCGGAGAAGCCGCCGAAGACGACGGTGTGCGGCGCGCCCAGCCGCGTGCAGGCGAGCATCGCGACGGCGAGCTCGGGGATCATCCCCATGTAGATCGCGACCGGCGTGCCCTTGCGGACGCCGAGCTCCTTCAGTGCGTTCGCCATCCGGACGACGTCGCGCTGCAGGTCCGCGTAGGTGACCGTGCGCGTGTCGCCGGGCTCGCCCTCCCAGTGGTAGGCGACCCGCTCGCCGAGCCCCGCCTCGACATGGCGGTCGACACAGTTGTACGCGACGTTGAGCTTGCCGCCGAGATACCACTTCGCGTACGGAAGCTCCCACTCGGAGAGCGTCTCGAAGGGCTCGAACCACGACACGCGCTCGCGCCCCTCGGCTTCCCAGAACGCATCGGGGTCGCGGTCGTAGATCTCGGGTCTTGCGACCGCCTCGGCAGCGAACGCCGGGTCGGGCGGGAAGCGGCGCTCCTCGTCGAGCAGCGTCGAGATCGCCTGGTCGCTCATCGCGCCGCTTCCACCTCGGCCATCGCGGGGTCGAGCCCGTAGGGGAAGTCGGTGATCGTCTCGTAGCCGTCGTCGGTGACGAGGACCATGTCCTCGAGCCGGACGCCCCCGAACCCGTGGCGGTAGAGGCCGGGCTCGAGCGTGATCACGTCACCCGGTACCAGCTCGTGACCTGCCTTCCCGAGCATCGGGGACTCGTGCACCTCGAGGCCGACGCCGTGGCCGAGGGCGTGGAAGAAGCCGTCGCGCAGGACGGTGCCCTCGGGCTTCGACTGTCCGGTCGGGTAGCCGAGCCCCTCGTAGAAGTCGCAGACCGCGCGCCACAGCGCCACGCCGTCCGCGCCCGGCCGGATCATGTCTCTCGAGAGCTCGAGCGCTTCCTGCGTCTGGGCGTGCCACGTGACGATCTCCGGATCGGGCGTCCCGACCGTGAACGTCCGCGTCATGTCGGCGAAGCAGCCGCTCTCGATGTCCCGGGGGAAGAGGTCGCAGACGATCGTGTCGTCGTTGGCGACCCGTCCTGATCCCACGGCGTGGCCGTCCGCCGACTGCGGGCCGGCGGCCGCGATCAGGTCGTCGCCACGGCAGCCGGCGGCCGCAAAGGCGGCGATCGCTGCCGCGCGAAGCATCTCGCACGTCAGCGGCGCGCCGTCGACGACCCGTCCGCCGTCCCCGGGCTCCGAGCGGGCGAGCAGCGCCGCGATCGCGGCGGTCCCCGCCTCGGCGGCACGCGACGCGCGGTTGATGCCCTCGAGCTCGAACGGGCTCTTCCGGCGTCGGCGGTCGTCGAACATCCGCTGGTCGACCACGAGCTCGACGCCCGCCTCGCGCAGAGCGTCGGCGAACCGGACGGGGAACTCGCCGGGCACCTGCGCGCTCCGGAGGCCGAGGGACTGCACCTGCCGGACGACGTTGGCCGGTGCGAGGTCGTAGAAGTCGACGCCCTCGCGGATGAGGTCGTCGACGGGGAAGGTCTCCGCGTGGACGATGTCGATGGTCGGATCGACGGCGGCGATGCGGTCGCCCTCGATGCTCCAGGCGATCGCGACCCGCCGGCCGCCCACTTCGGCGTAGAGCAGCATGTCGACGATGTCGACGGGGATCTCGTGGCGCAGCTCTGCGCTGCGCTGCGTATCACCGAGGATCAGGACGTCGCCCACGAGGCTGAGCCTACCCTCCCGCGGGTAGGGTGGCACCCGTGGAGCAGGCCCTCCTCGACCTGCGAGCGCGCCTCGCCGAGGTCTCCGATCTGAGTCGCGCCGCAGGCGTGCTCGGCTGGGATCAGCGTGTGACGATGCCGCCTCGCGGCACCGAGGCCCGCGCGGAACAGCTCTCCACGCTCGGCCGGATCGCGCACGAGCGGTTCACCGACGCCGAGGTCGGGCGGCTGCTCGACCGGGCCGAGCCGCTCGTCGAGTCGCAGCCGTACGACTCCGACGACCGCAGCCTCGTGCGCGTGACCCGCCGCGACTGGGAGAAGGCACGCCGTGTGCCGACCGAGCTGCGTGCCGAGATGACCCTGCAGGCCGCCCGCGGCCATCACGCCTGGGTCGAGGCGCGGCGGACGAGCGACTTCGCGTCCTTCCTCCCCTACCTGCGGACGAACGTCGAGCTCAAGCGGCGCTACGTCGAGTGCTTCGAGTGGTCGGACAGCCCGTACACACCGCTCCTCGACGACTACGAGCCCGGGATGCTGACGACCGAGGTGCAGGAGGTGTTCGCGGTGCTGCGCCCGGCGCTGACCGAGCTCGTCGCGGCCGCGCCGGAGGTCGACGCGTCGTTCCTCCACGGCGACTTCCCGCCCGAAGACCAGCGTGCATTCGCGGAGCGCGTCGTCCGGACGATGGGGTTCGACGACGACGCCTGGCGGCTCGACCCGACCGCGCACCCGTTCTGCACGTCGTTCTCGAACCGGGACGTCCGCCTCACGACGCGCTACCGGCCGGACGACCTCGAGTCGGTCTGGTCGACGATGCACGAGGCGGGACACGGGCTCTACGCCCACGGCATCGCCGACGCACTGCTCCGCTCACCGCTGCACGGCGCGCCGTCGCTCGGCATCAACGAGTCGCAGAGTCGCACCTGGGAGAACCTCGTTGGGCGCTCGAGGCCGTTCTGGGAGCACTGGTTCGCGCCGCTCCAGGAGCACTTCCCTGAGCTCCGCGCGGTCGAGCTCGACACCTTTGTCCGCGCGATCAACCGCGCGGAGCCCGGGCTGATCCGCGTCGATGCGGACGAGACGACCTACAGCCTGCACATCATCCTCCGCTTCGAGCTCGAGCAGGAGCTCGTCCAGGGGACGGTCGCGCTCGAGGACCTTCCGGAGATCTGGAACGCCCGGATGAAGGAGCTCCTCGGCGTCGACGTGCCCGACGACGCCCGCGGCGTCCTGCAGGACGTCCACTGGTCGGGCGGCGGGATCGGCTACTTCCCGACCTATGCGCTCGGCAACGTCGTCTCGCTGCAGATCTGGGACGTCGTGCGCGGCGCGCTGCCCGACCTCGACGACCAGCTGGCGTCGGGCGACCTCCTCCCGTTGTCGGACTGGCTGCGCGACAACCTCTACACGCTCGGGCGGAAGCTCACGCCGAAGGAGACGATCGAGCGGCTCACCGGGTCGCCGGTCATCGACCCGTCGCCGTATCTCGCCTACCTCGGCGACAAGGTCGCAGCGCTGGCGACATGACGCTCGGTGAGCGCGAGCAGGACGCGATCCGCTCGGTCCTCGCCGGCCTCGAGGGGGACGTCGACGTCAAGCTAGAGCTCGGGCCGACGGCGACGCCCGTCACGCTGCTCGCGGCAGGCGGCAGGGAGATCGACTCGAACGCTCTGACGCAGGAGATCGTCGAGGCCGTCTGCGCGCTGTCCGGCCGTGTCTCGCTGTCGGTCGTCGAGCACGAGGAGCCGGGACCGTGGCCGCGCACGACCATCGGCGCGGGGCTCGAGTACCTCGGGATGCCTGCGGGATACGAGCTGACGACGCTCGTCCACGGGATCCTCGAGGCCGGTCGCGCGGCGCCCGCGCTCACCGACGCGTCGCTGGAGCGGCTGGCGGCGATCCACGAGGACGTCGCGATCGACGTCTACGTCACTCCGACCTGACCGCACTGCCCGCCGGCCGTGCTGCTGGCGTACAAGCTGGCGCTCGCATCGCCGCGGGTTACCGCGCGCGGGATCGAGGCGTCGGAGTTCGCCGTCGACGCAGACCGGCACGGCGTGCACGCCGTCCCAGCGATCGTGGTCGACGACCGCTACGCCTGGGCCGGCACGGTGCCCGAGGCGGCGTTCGTCGAGCGCGTGCTCGCCGCTGCGGCCGGCTGACCGTCCATACACTCAACGCAGTGAACGCGATCGACCGCGCGAACGGGCTGCTCGAGCGCTACGCCGTGCTGGCGCGGGCGGAGTTGCCGGCTGGGGCAAAGGTGTTCGACGCCCACACGCACCTCGGCGACGACATCGACGGGATGGTCGGCGACCGCGACGAGCTGCTCACGATCCAGCGCGGGTTCGGCATCGAGCGCTCGTTCGTCTTCTGCCTCGACGAGCCGGACCGCCGGCCCGCTTTCACCGCCGCGAACGACCGGACGCTCGCCCACGCTGCGGCTGCGCCGGCGGAGCTCCTGCCATTCGTGCGCCTCGATCTCGACGAGGGACCGGTGGCCGAGGCGACCCGCTGCATCGACCGCGGAGCGCGCGGGATCAAGCTGCATCCCCGGGCGCAGCGGTTCCTCCCGGACGACCCGCGCCTCGAGCCCGTTTTCGCGCTCGCGGCGGAACGTCGCGTCCCGATCCTGATCCACGGCGGCCGCGGCCTGCCCCCGATCGCCGACTCGCTCGCCCGCCTGCTCGACCGCCACTCCCCGCCGGCGCTGATCGTCGCTCACGCGGGCATCGTCGACCTCGCCGCCATGGCGGAGAACTTCGCCGGCCGCGCCGGCGTCTTCTTCGACACCTCCGTGTGGAGCCCGCTCGACCTCCTCGACCTGTACCGGCTCGTCCCGCCGGAGCAGGTCGTCTACGCCTCCGACTACCCGTACGGCCGACAGCCGAACTCGCTGCTGATGGCGGTGAGAACGGCGCGGGCGAGCGGTCTCGACGAGGCGCAGGTGCGCGCGATGCTCCACGACACGGCGGCTCGCATCGCCGACGGCATGGAGCCGGTGACCCCCGGCGCCGCGCGCGGCGCAGCCGAGCTCTCGCATCCCGTCCCGTTCCTTCGGATCCACCAGTACCTGACGATGGCCTCGGCCATGCTCTGGATGCGCCACCCGTCCGACTCGTTCGGGGTCATCGGCCTCGCGCTCAACGCGTGCGACGAGCGCTCCAACGGGCACCGGGACGCGACCGACCAGATCCGCGAGCTGCTCGTCGCGACGCGCGACCTCTGGGAGCTCGCCGCCGGGTCGGACGACGACGAGCTGCTCCGGCGGCGCGCCCAGCGCGGCGCGTTCCGGCTCGTGCACCTCGCGAGCGTGCTCGCGGTGACGACGGCCGGCTAGCCCGTGCGTTCGACGGCCCGCTCGACCAGCGTCGACAGCGCGCGGCGCTTCCAGGCCGACTGCGGGCTGCCCTTCAGCCCCGCGAGCGGGTCGGCCGGGTCGAGCTCGACGGGGATGTTCGCGACGCCCGCTGCGACGAGCCGCGTCTCCGCGCCGCGGCGGGCGGCGGCGACCGAGACGAGCGGGAACGAGAAGGCGGCCCGCTCGCCGAGGCGCTCGTAGGCCGAAGCTTCGGGCGGGGCGGGCAGGCGGACGCCGGTGACGAGCTCGCCCGGGCGGAGGACGACGAGCGACCGGTCGTCGGCGGTCGGCCGCCGGTAGAGCTCGAGGAGCGGCAGCTCCCGGGTGCGACGCCGGCCGCGCACCTCGACGGTCGCGCCGGATGCGGCAAGGGCGGGAGCGAGGTCTGAGGGATGCGCGGAGATGCAGTCGCCAGGCTCCAGCCCGTGCTTGCGGTGATCGCCGATCTGCGCGTAACAGGTGTCGCCGCCGCCGAGCCAGCAGTGCCACTCGGCGCCGCGGTAGTACCAGCACCGCGTGTGCTGGCAGAGGTTGCCGCCGACCGTGCCGACGTTCCGAAGGAGCGG
>DASTKF010000177.1:0-3894 GCA_035716065.1 Gaiella sp. | reverse complement strand
GGGATGGAGTTCGCCTCGGAGATGGTCTTCAAGGCGTTCCGCCGCAAGCTGCGCGTGAGCGAGATCCCGATCGACTACTACCCCCGGGTCGGCGAGTCGAAGCTGAACCGCTTCGGCGACGCCTGGCGGCACGTGAAGTTCATGCTGCTCTACAGCCCGAGCTGGCTCTTCTTCGTGCCCGGGCTCGTTCTCCTCGCCCTCGGCACCGTGGGTGCCCTCGCACTCGCGGCCGGGCCAGTCGACGTCCTCGGCCGCACGTGGCAGATCCACACGCTGTTCCTCTTCATGTTCGCGATCCTCCTCGGGACGCAGGTCGTCCAGCTCGGGATCTTCGCGCGAGCGTTCGCGGCGGCGCACCTGGGCGAGACCGACGGCCTCGTCGAGTGGGCGCGCGGACGACTCAGCCTCGAGCACGGCCTGGCGGTCGGCGGTCTGATTCTGCTCGGCGGGATCGCCACGGTCACGGTGATCTTCGTCGCGTGGGCGCTCGGGGGCTTCGGCGAGCTCGCGCACGAGTACGCGACAGCGCTCGGATTCACGCTGATCGCTGTCGGAACACAGGTCGTTCTCGGCTCCTTCTTCATCGGCCTCCTGACGATGCGCACGACCGAGCCTTCGCGCGTGACCGCCGTCGTCCCCGCGACGGAGGGGCCGGCCCCGCTGCATTCCGCGCGCGCCTGAGCACGTGCAGATCTGCCTCGTCTACGACCACCTGTATCCGGCCACCATCGGTGGCGGTGAGCGGTGGATGCACGATCTAGCGCTAGCGCTCGCACGCGCGGGCCACGACGTCACCTACCTCACCATGCAGCACTGGAGCGGCAGGCCGCCGGAGCTGGCCGGCGTCGAGATCGTCGGGCTCGTACCGGCTGGCTCGGTCTACCGCGAGGGGCGGCGAACACTTGGACCACCGCTCCGCTTCGGAATTGCCGTCGGCCGTTATCTCCGCCGGCACGGCGGTCGCTTCGACGCGGTCCACACGGCAGCGTTTCCCTACTTCCCGATGCTGGCAGCGGCCGGAGCTAGAAGACGTGGTGGATACCGGCTGATCGTCGACTGGTACGAGGTCTGGTCGCGCGCGTACTGGCGGCGCTACGCCGGAAACCTCGTCGGCACCGCCGGATGGCTTGTCCAGCGCCGGTGCGTTCGTTTACGGCACCGCGCGTTCTGCATCTCCCGGCTCACCGAGCGGCGACTGCTCGAGGAAGGATTCCGGGGGGAGCACGCGGTGCTTCCGGGCCTCTACGCAGGACCGGTCGAGCCCTCCACCGCCGGCGACATCGAGCAGCGCGTCGTCTTCGCGGGCCGGCACGTTCCCGAGAAGCGTGTCCCGCTCCTCGTCGCGGCGGTCGCAGCCGCCCGTCGTGAGCTGCCGCAACTCCAGCTGACGATCTTCGGTGATGGGCCCGAGCGGGGTCGGGTCGGCGAGGAAGCCCGGCGGCTCGGGATCGCCGCCGCGGTCGACCTCGTCGGACGGCGGCCCCAGGAGGAGGTGGAGCGCGCATTCGCGGGTGCGGCGTGCGTCGCGAGCGCCTCCGAGCGGGAGGGGTACGGCCTGATCGTCGTCGAGGCCGCTGCACGCGGGACCCCGAGCGTCGTGGTCGCCGGTGAGGAGAACGCATCGGTCGAGCTCGTCGTTCCGGGAGTCAACGGAGTAGTGGCGATCGCTCCCACACCGGAGGCGATCGGCTCTGCCATCGTCGACGTGGTACGGAGTGGAGCCGCACTTCGCCAGTCGACCCTTCGCTGGTTCGTCGACAACGCGAACCAACTCCGGATCGATCGCTCGCTGGAGCTCGTGCTGGAGAGCTACAAGAAGCCGCCGCCGTAGCGGCGCCGACGCGTCGCTCAGCCCGCTGGCAAGCGAACGACGATCACGTCGGCGCGCTCGACCACCGGAATTCCACCAAGCCCAGGCGCGGGGTGCGGAGTACAGCGCGGATCGGCGACGACGTAGCCGACGCCGAGCTCCCGCGCGACACGTGTCCCCGCCGGCCCACCGGCGATCACAGCCGTTGCCTTGCGAGCCATCGGCAGCCGATTCTCGAATCCGACCTGCCACTCCTCGAACGCCGCGATCGTGGGCCGCTTCAGGAGATAGGGGACGATGAAGTGGAGGCAGCGGTCGGCCACCACGAGTCGCGTGTCGGGAAGCTCGCCTCGCTCGATCCGGCTGCGGAGTGCTTGGAGCGCGGCAGGCGCAGAGGACTCCGGCACACGCTCGGCGAGCAGGCGTTGCGGGAGCCGGAAGCCCACCGACGCGTGTGCGAGGTAGGCGCACGCGAGGAGGCCGAGCGGCACGACCACAGTCCACCGGATCCGCGCGGTCGCTGCGCCGACGATCAGGACGAGTGCCAACCCGAAGGGGTAGACGACGCGGCGGTACTCGTACGGCACCCCGAGCCGCCAGAGCTGGCTCACAGCGACGCACCCAACGACGAGGGCGGCGACGGCGAGCAGCGCGGGGTCCGCAGACGGCCGCCGCCAGGCAAGGACGAGGACGGCCGCGACCGCCAGAGCGATGAAGCCGGTCGAGAGATACTCGACGAGCGCATGCCAGGACAACCAGTCGGGCTCGAAGAACCGGTAGTCGACCGGATCGCCGAGGCGCCTCGTCTGACGTAGCACGTGCGCTCCGACGCCCGCTCCGAGGACGGCGGCGCCGAGGACCGCGACCGTCACGGGAGCGATGAGCCCGCGACGCCACCAGCGCCGGATGAATCGCTCCCCGGCGTCCCGGTGGTCGAGCGCCACCCGCGCCGCGTCCAGGACGACCGCGGCGGCGACAGCGGCGACGAGGACGACGGTCGTCGTCGTGTGCGCCGCGGCGACCGCGACCATCCCGAAGCCGAGAAGACCGACCGTCCGTCGGTCGCGACGGCCTCTGAACAGGAGGCCGAGGGCGAGCACGACGAGAGGAAGGAAGACGAGCGCCAGGGTCGTTGCGAGCCCGTGCCAGTACATCGGATTCATGCGGATCGGAGCGACGGAGTACAGCCCGCCGGCCGCGAGGCCGGCGCCGATGCCCCACAGGCCGCCCGCCGCCGCCACGACGGACATCGTCGAGAGCCCGGACGCGACCGCAGCCCCGGGGCTCAGGGAGCTGGACGGGACGCCGTCGAGCACGAGGACGCTGCCGTAGAGGGCACCAACCATCACGGGATCCGCGAACACCTCGCCCGGCTGCCCGGAGAACGGGTCGTCGATCAGCAGAGATCGCTGCTGCGCGACCTCGTCGGCGTAGAGGAAGTAGTGCCCCCAGTCGGTGCCGCGCGGAGGGAACGGGCCGACGACGTCCCACGCGGACGCGAACGAGAATGCTGCGAGCGTCAGGACCATCGCCACCGCCGCCACCTCGTGCTTCCCGGACGAGCGTGCTGCCTGCTCGGCCCGGCCGAGGGGCATCCCGATCGCCGCGCAGGCGACGACGAACACCGCGACCGCGGCACGGATGCTCGTCTCCGTCAGCGGTATCCCGAGCGTCGAGACGGTCGTCACGACGAGCGTGAACGATCCGAGTGCGAGCGCGGGAGCGACGGCTGTCCGTAGCGATGGTCGTGCGAGCGCGGCGGGGAGGAGCGGGAGCAGCACCACGGCGCAGGCTGCGAGCAGGAGCACCGTCGCGCCGCGATACGGCCCACCCAGGACGAGCCGGAGCAGGATGTCGAGCGCCAGAAGTGCGAGCGCGATGGTCGCGTCGCGGGCTCCGGAGCCGGCGAGCCTCACCGTGGCCCGGCGTGCGCGCGAAGGACGTCCTCGCGGACGTCGCAGCCCCAGCCCGGCCCGTCGGGGACGACGAGTTCCCCGTCGCGCACCTCCGGTACTCGAGTCGTGAGCTCCTCGCGCCAGGGGACGTCGTCCACGTCGATCTCGAGCATCCGGACGTTCGGGATC
>DASTKF010000176.1:0-6466 GCA_035716065.1 Gaiella sp. | reverse complement strand
GCGCGTGCAGACGTAGTCGCGGGTCGGCTTGCCGTCGAGGACGAGCCGGACGCGCTGCAGGTTCGGGTTGAAGCGCCGCTTCGTGGCGACCATCGAGTGCGACCGGTTGTTCCCGGTCGCGGGCTTCTTCCCGCAGATGGCACAGACCCTGGACATGCGGCCGGGCATGGTAGCGGAATCCGCGGCGCCCGATCCGGGTACGCCTCAGCGCAGGGCGGCCACGCCCGACCGTCCGCTCGGGGCCACGTTCTGGTTGAGGCGGAAGAGGTTCTCCGGGTCGTAGCCGTCCTTGAGCGCGACGAGGCGTTCGTACTTCTCCGGGCCGTAGGCGTCACGGACGCGATCCGGCTCGGGCGTGAAGTTGAGGTACGCCGCGCCGGTGCAGAAGGGGCGCATCGCCTCGGCGAAACCTCGGTTGAGGGCGATGAGGCGTTCGTCGTCCGCCGCGTCGCTCCATACGGAGATCGGGTGGAACAGGAAGTCGGCGTCACGATGGGAGAATGCGGTCGCATCGTCGGGAACGTCCGTGACGCCCTGCCCGACGCGGAAGAGGACTGCCTGGCTGAACGGGGGCGCGGCTTCCGACAGTTCCCTCGCGTGGTCGAGGAAGACGTCGATGGCGTTGTCGGGAAGCCCGCCCATGTACTCCCCGCGCCAGTAGCTGCGAAATCCTACGGGCGCGAGGGGGTCGAGGGCGGCCTGGAACGACGTGTACGGCATCGGCTGGACGAGATCGACCTCGGGACGGAGATCGCGGAGCGGCTGGAGGACGTCCACCCCCTCGCCCGGATCGCCGACGTACAGCGCGGCCATGCCGAGCGCCGGCCTCCCTCGGAGCTGCTCCGGCACGAACGGCTCGGGCGGCGCCGTGAGCACCACGCACGCGCTCGAGAGCTCGTCGGGGGCGCCGACGACGTGGTCGCGCCAGCCGCGGACGACCTCATCCGCGCGCTCGAGCGGCCAGAGCGCGAGCCCTGCCAGCACGGTCGGGCCGAGCTCGTGCAGCCGGAGCTCGAACTCGGTCACGATCCCGAAATTGCCGCCGCCGCCGCGGATCCCCCAGAAGAGGTCCCCGTGCTCGCGCTCGCTCGCCGTGACAACCGTTCCGTCCGCGAGCACGACCTCGGCGGACAGGAGGTTGTCGCATGTCAAGCCGTACCTGGACGACGTCCAGCCGTAGCCGCCTCCCGTGGCGAATCCGCCGATCCCGGTCGTCGTGACCCGGCCACCGGGGGTGTGCAGCCCGTGCTGCTGCGCCGCGGCGTCGAACGCACCCCACAGGACGCCGCCGCCGACCCGGGCCGTCCGGGCTAGCGGGTCGATCTCGATGCCGTCGAGGCCCGCGAGGTCGACCACGAGGCCGTCGTCGCACACGCCGAGGCCGGCAACGCTGTGGCCACCCGACCGGACGGCGAGCACGAGACCGCGCTCGCGGGCGAAGTCGACCGCGGCGACGACGTCGGCCGTGTCCGCGCAGCGTGCGATGACGGCGGGGCGCCGGTCGATCATCGCGTTGAACACCGCCCGGGCGGCGTCGTAGTCGGGGTCAGCCGGCACGATGAGCCGCCCCGAGAAACCCCTGGCCAGGCTGCGAATAGCTCCGGTGTCGATCACCGCTCCTCCTCCGTCGGTTCTCGGCGACCGCGGGTGCGACGGTCACGCCGCTTTCCCCCACGATGGACTGGACGGCCCCCGGGGGGCTTCGGCCGTTCGGGCCAACCGCGCTATGGCCCGTCCGGGCCAGCGGGAGCCGTCAGCGCGCGAGCCCGCGCCGGGCCGCGTACGCTGCCGCGGCGGCGCGCGACGAGAGGTCCAGCTTGAGCAGGATGTTCGCGACATGCCGGTGGACGGTGTGCTCGCTCAGCGTCAGCCGCTCGGCGATCTGCCTGTTGGTGAGCCCCTCCGCGACCAGCACGAGGACCTCGGACTCGCGCGCGCTGAGACCGCCGTCCACCGGGACCGGCCCGGGGTCGAGCTCCGACGCACGGCGCGCCTCCGACGCGGCTCCGAGGACGTTAAGGCGTTCGCATGCCGCTCCGAGCTCACGTCGTGCCACGTCGACGCGACCCAGGGCGCCGAGTGCGAGCGCCAGGCCCACGCGAGCGCGGGCCGCCTCGAAGGGAAGGCCGGAACGTCCGAGGAGCTCGCACGCGTCCTCGAATGCCTCTCGCGCACCGTCGAAGCTTCCCGTCGCTGCGAGCGACGCCCCCGCCGCGTGGCGTGCTGCCCCGAGCAGCGGGTCGGTGCGCGCCGTCCGGGCGATCTCGTCGAGCTCGCGGGCCGCCGCGACTGACTCCTCGCCGCGACCGGCCACCGCATGCGCCTCCGCGAGGAGCTCCAGGCCGGGCGCGCGCTCGATCCGCGCCTCGCCCATGAGCCGGAGGTAGCGTGCGGCCCCGTCGGCCGCCGCCGCCGCGTCGCCGCGGTCGAGCGCCAGGGACGCTTCGCAGAGCACCGCCAGCGGGTGGTGCTCGGCCCGCCCGATGAGGGCTTCGGCCTCGTCGGCCCGGCCCTGACGACGGCGCAGCTCGGCGAGCCGCGCCAGCGCGTCGGCCGCCTCACCGGGACGTACGGCGAGGGCGGCCGCCGCCTCGGTCAGTTCGACCTCCGCGCGCTCCCATTCGCCCCGCAGCATGAGCACCGTCCCGTAGTGCGCCCGGCAGACAGCGCGCAGCGCTCGGATGTTCCATCCAGCCGCCATTCCCGCCAGGCGCTGGCACCACTGCCCCGCGCGTTCGAGGTCGCGGACGCGCTCGCACGCGAAGATCAGGTAGCAGCACGAGAGGCCGACCGCGATCGGGTCGCGCATCTCGCCCGCCGTCGCTGCCGCGGTGGCCTCGTCGAGACGTGCCATGCCCGCGGCTATCTCGCCCTGCCCCACGCTCGCCAGGCCCCCGAGCGCCATCGCGGTCATCTCCAGGTCCACGTCCCCGAGCTGACGGCCGAGCGCCTCCGCCTCTGCGCAACGCTCCGTGGCAAGCGTTGCGTTCTCGGGCAACGCGAACGATGCCTCCCGCAACGCAAGCCAGCCCCGCTCCGGGGCGGGGCCCGCGTCGTCGAGGAGCCGGCGGGCCCGCGCCAGCCACCCGTCTGCGACCGCTTTCTCTCCGCGAATCGTCCGGTAGTCCCACGCGAGGGCGATCGCGATGCGCGCCGCGTCGATTCCTCTCCCGTCTGCGCGGTAGCCGGCATACGCCCGCTCGCGGGCGTCGAGGATGAGCGCCGGCTCGTCGAGGAAGAAGGCTGCGGTCGCGAGCCCCTCGAGTGCCTCGGCCGTCTCCTCCTCCTCGAGGGCCTCCCAGAACAGCGTCTTGGCCGCTTCCCAGTCGGCGCGCTCGAGCGCGTCGCGCGCCCGGGCCACCAGCCGGCCGGGGCCCGTCACGGTTTCAGCGGGCGGCGGCCGCGCGCAGGTTCGAGAAGAGGTCGGCCATCTCGAGCGCGGTGCGGACGGCCTCGGCGCCCTTGTCGAAGCGCGGCGCCGCCTGGTCCGCCCGGTCGAGCGTGAGGACGCCGAAGGAGACGGGCACGCCGGTCTCGATCGCGGCGAGCTGGAGACCGGAGGCCGCCTCGCTCGCGACGTAGTCGAAGTGCGGCGTGTCGCCGCGGATGACGCACCCGAGCGCGACGATGCACGCGAAGCGCCGCGTCTTCGCGAGGGCCATCGCCGCGAGCGGCAGCTCGAACGCGCCGGGGACGGGCATCACCGTGATCGAGCCGGCGTCGACGCCGCGGGCCTCGAGCTCCTCGAGCGCAGAGTCGAGCAGGCGTCCGGTGACCTCGCCGTTGAACCGGCTGACGACGATCCCGACCGCGCGGCGCCCGCCGCGCGGCTCGCCTTCGAGGACGGAGTAGCCGGGCGGGATCTCGAGCTCGCCCGGGGCGTGCTCCGAGCTCGTCTCGACCGGCTCGGCGGGCGTTTCGGGCGTGAACGGCCCGGGCGCGGACGGCTCCTCGACGACTGCCGGCTCGTCGGCCAACTCGGGCGCATCGGCCGCCTCGGGAGCGGACGCGGGCGCTGCGAACGACTCGTAGGCGTCGGGCTCGGACGGCTCCTCGGGCGCCTCGTCGACGGTCGTCGCGGGCCAGCCCTCGAGGACGTTCTCGCTGGCCTGCTCGAGGTCGTCGCCCTCGCCCGTCCCCCACGGGCGCTCGTCGCCCGACCGCTCAAGGTCGCTCATCCGTCCGTCCTTTCTCAGGTCTCGTCGGGGCCGTAGCGCTCGTTCTGATGGTGCACCGGACGGCCGATCGTGTGGCCCAGCTTGTCGCGCTTCGTCTCGAGGTAGCTGCGGTTCTCGTCGTTCGGCTCGACCTCGATCGGCTCCTGGGAGACCGCCGTCAGCCCGTAGCCGGAGATGCCGGAGATCTTCCTCGGGTTGTTCGTCAGGACGCGGATCGTGGTCAGCCCGAGGTCGGCGAGGATCTGCGATCCGATGCCGTACTCGCGCGGGTCGGCCTTGAAGCCGAGCTCGAGGTTCGCCTCGACGGTGTCGAGCCCCTGCTCCTGCAGCTCGTACGCCCGCAGCTTGTTGAGCAGGCCGATCCCGCGGCCCTCCTGCGCGAGGTAGAGCAGCACGCCCATGCCCTCCTGCTCGATGCGTCGCAGCGCGCGATCGAGCTGCTCGCCGCAGTCGCAGCGCCGCGAGTGGAACACGTCACCCGTCAGGCACTCGGAGTGGACGCGCACGAGCACGTTCTCCGCGTCCTCGACGTCGCCCTTCACGAGCGCGACGTGCTGCTTGCCCGTCAGCGTCTCGCGATAGGCGACCGCCTGGAAATCGCCGTAGTCGGTCGGGAGCCGCACCGAGACGACCCGCTCGATCAGCTTCTCCGTGCGCTTGCGGTACTCGATCAGGTCGGCGACCGTGACGAGCTTGAGCCCGTGCCGCTCGCAGAAGCCGATCAGGTCGGGGACGCGGGCCATCGTCCCGTCCTCGTTCATGATCTCGCAGACGACACCCGCCGGCGCGAGCCCCGCGAGGCGCGACAGGTCGACGGCGGCCTCGGTCTGGCCGGAGCGCTGGAGCACCCCGCCCGCACGCGCACGGAGCGGGAAGACGTGCCCCGGCGAGACGACGTCGTGCGGCGTGGAGGTGGGATCGACGGCGACCTGGATCGTCCGCGCGCGGTCGGCGGCGGAGATCCCCGTCGAGACGCCGTCGCGCGCCTCGATCGTGACCGTGAACGCGGTGCCGAACTGCGCCTCGTTCTGGTCGGTCATCTGGCGCAGCCCCAACTCGTCGCAGCGCTCGGGCGTCAGACAGAGGCAGATCAGTCCGCGGCCGTGCGTGGCCATGAAGTTGACCGCGTCGGGCGTGACGAACTGCGCGGCGATCGTGAGGTCGCCTTCGTTCTCGCGATCCTCGTCGTCGACGACGACGACGAAGCGGCCCGCGCGAATCTCCTCGATCGCCTCCTCGATGGACGCGAACGGGCTTGTCTCGGGCTCGGACACTGCGGTCACGGGGGTCATCGTAGCCCTGGCGCGACGAGCCGTTCGACGTACTTCGCGAGCACGTCGACCTCGAGGTTCACCGGCTGCCCCGGGGCGAGGTCGCGCAGCGTCGTCACCTCGAGCGTGTGCGGGACGAGCGCAACGGCGAACGCGTCCTCGAGCAGCTCGGCGACCGTGAGCGATACGCCGTCGACCGTGATCGAGCCCTTCTCGACGCAGTAGCGGAGAATCGCCGGCGGCGCCTCTACGACGACGCGGAGGCCCTCTCCCTCTGCCTCCACCGAGCCGATCGCGCCGAGGCCGTCGACGTGGCCTTGAACGTAGTGGCCTCCGAGCGGCTCGCCCGCGCGGAGCGCCGGCTCGACGTTGACGTCGGCTCCCTCCGTCAGCCGCCCGAGACTCGTCCGGCGCAGCGTCTCGGCGACTGCGTGGAAGCGGATGCGCCCGCCGTCGACGGACTCCGCGGTGAGGCAGACGCCGCCGATCGCGACCGAGTCGCCGATCCCCGTCTCCGCCGCAGTCGCGGGCGCCTCGACGACGAGCGTCCGCCCCTCCGGCCCGCCCTCCACCGCGACGACGCGCCCGACCTCGCGCACGATCCCCGTGAACATGGGCTCGAGGCTACCGGCGAGGACGCTTGTGTTGATTCAACACAAGCGTTGTCCGACGCTCAGATCTCGCGGAGCCGCCACGAAAGCAGCACGTCCTCGCCGACCCGTTCCAGCTCGGGCGGCCCCAGGTCGAGCGGGTCCGGCAGCGCCCCGAGCATGGGCACGCCTCCGCCCGCGAGCACAGGCGCGACGAAGACGAGCAGCCGGTCGACGAGGCCGTCCGCGAGGAAGGCGGCGGCGATCGTCGGGCCGCCCTCGAGCAGGAGCGACTGCACGCCTTCGCCCGCGAGCGAGGCCAGCTCGTCCGCCAGGGCTCCGGCGCGCAACTCCAGCTCGGAGCCCGTAGGCAGCGGACCGCGCCCGAACGCCAGCCGGCGCGGCTGCCGGACGAACGCGACGTCGC
>DASTKF010000175.1:0-15621 GCA_035716065.1 Gaiella sp. | reverse complement strand
GCGTGGTACTGCACCCAGTTGTGGGCCGACGGCCGGCCGACGAGCGACACGCGGTTCTCGTCGAGGAAGAAGAGGATCGCGTCGCCGATCACGTAGCCGTCCGGGTTGCAGCAGACGAACTGCTTCGCCTTGTCGACGGCCGCGTTCCCGAACGTGTTGACGCCGAGGTCGGAGAGGAGCCGGATCACGTCCGGGCCCTCGAGATAGAGGTCGGTCATGTGGTGCGACTGGTCGAAGAGCGCGGCCGTCTCGCGCCACGCGACCTGTTCCTCGCGCCAGTTCGTGAACTCGGGTGGGACGGCGGGGTAGACGTACGGGCCGATCTGCGAGTTGCGTGCCAGCTCGACCGCGCTGCCGGCGGCCTGGATGGCGTCCTCGAGGCTCCTCGGGGTCATGTCGTGATCGCCTCCTTCTCGTTCGCGACGTCGGGGGTGCCGTAGGTATGGAAGCTGTCGACGGTCTTCACGCCCCAGAACTGGCCGCGGGCGCGCTCCGCGGCGCTCCACGTGACCGGCTCCTGATCGGGGTCGTAGACGAAGTACCCGCCGGTCGTGACCTCGACGCGGTTGCCGCCGGGCTCGATGCCGTAGAGGAAGAAGCCCTGCGCGACGCCGTGCTTCGACGGCGCCGCCTCGATGGGCACGTCCGCGTCGACGAAGAGGTCGGCGGCGCGCAGGCACTCCTCGCGCGTGTCGACCCAGAACGCGAGATGGTGCAGGCGCCCGCGCGCGCCGTACGCGTCGGCGACGTAGATCAGCTCGTGCGCGGCGATCGTGAGGCTCATCCAGGCGCCGGTCTCGGTGCCGTCGTCGAGCTCGATCCGCTCGTAGAGCCGGTAGCCGAGCACGTCCTGGCAGAATTCGCGCGTGGGTCGCACGTCCGCGGCGAGCAGGTTGACGTGGTCGAGCCGCTTCACCGCCGCGCCGCGCCCGACGTAGCGCTGGGGCTGGTTGCGCCACGAGGGAACAAGATGCGCCGGCGCCTCGTAGCGCTCCGCCTCGTAGAACAGCTCGAAGACGTGGCCGTCCGGGTCGGTGAAGCGGTACGCAGGCCCGTGCCCGACGTCGCCGTCGATCCAACCCGTGCCGAGACCCGTCGCCTCGACGGCGGCGACGCGACGCTCGAGGGCCGCGGGGCTCCAGGTACGCAGCGCAACGTGCCCGAGACCGGCGTGCGGGGCCTCGGTCAGCTCGAGGGAGTAGCGCAGGTAGTCGCCCCAGCCGCGCAGGAACACCGACTGCCCGTCACGCGCTTCCTCCTCCATGCCGAGGACGTCGACGAAGAAGCGAAGGCTCTCGTCCGGCGCCGGCGTCAACAGCTCGGCGTGCGCGATGTGTGCGACCTCGTTGAGCTGCTCGGTCATGCGGGCGTCATTCTCCCGCGACACGACGCGACCCGGCGACGATCATCTCGCGGGTCTCGTCCTCGCCGAACCCGGCGTCGAGCAGGCGGTCGGCCCACATGGCGAGCCCGTCCTCGACCGGAGGGTAGTCCGGGTTGCCGAAATCGCTCGAGAAGAAGTTGCGCTCGAGACCCACCGCGCGCACGCCGTCGAAGACGTGCTCGAAGCTCGTCTTGCCGGAGAAGGGCGTGCTCAGGCAGCGCTCGATCAGGCAGCCGCGCTCCGCGAGCGCGACCTGGTCCTCGATCGAGAACCGCTGTGAGGTGAACTCCGGATGCGTGACGACGACGTGCTCGACACCCTCCTCGAACGCCGCCTCGACGACGGCGAACGCGTCGTCGCGGGCCAGGTGCGCGGTCGCGAGCACGAGACCGTGTCGAGCGACCGCGCGCAGGACGTCCCGCGTCTCGGGGAGCAGCCGCCCGGCGTCGTCGGTGACGTGGACCGGCTCGACGCCGAGACCGAGGCTCCGGAGCTCGTGCTGGAGCATCGCCCACTGAGGCACGTTGTCGCCCGGCTTCGGCTCCGTCCGCCCCGCCGTCTCCGCCGGCGAGTCGAACGTCGGCATCCAGACGATCCGGGCGCCCTCGCGTGCGGCGATCTCGACGGCGAGCGCGTTCATCCCGCCGACGGCCCGGTTGAGCGTGATCGCGCCGTGCACCCGCACCCCGGGCACCACGCCCTCGACGACGCGCGCGCGCTCGGCGGTCGACGTGTAGTGCGACTTGAGCCCGAAGCCGGCGAGGCCGAGCTCGACGCAGCGGCGCGCGAGCGTGACGTCGTCGATCCGCCGCGGCGGGAGGTCGGGCTCGATATGGACGTGGAGGTCGAACGCGCCCACCACGAGCGCGCGGGCGCGGTCGCTCGGAGGCCCGGGCGTCGTCGCCGGGGACGAGGTCGGTGGGACGGTCGCGTTCCTCACGGAATCATCGGAGATTTTGTTGACAATATTGGTGCTGATCTGGTTGACTCGATCATACGCAAAGTTTGACGACGCGTTCACGTTGTCACGTGGAAGGAGAGGTATGACCCGCTTTGCCCGCAGCACCGCGCTCGGTGGTGTCGCACTCCTCGCGCTGGTGCTCGCGATCGCCGCCTCGGCGACGAACGCCAAGTCGGACCGGAGTGCTGCGCCGGCGGGCAGCACCGCGGTGACCAACTACCTCACGTACGTGAAGGGGAAGCGAGGAAAGGCCGACCCGAAGAAGTCGAAGGTCTACATCGGCTGGGTGAACCAGCAAGGGGGCCAGGTCGTGATCGGCGGCCTCGCCACCGCCGGCGCGCAGCTCGCCGTCCGGTACGTGAACGAGCAGCTCGGCGGCGTCGGCGGCCATCCCGTCGTGCTCGTCCAGTGCTTCATCAAGTCGAACGAGGAAGAAGGCACGACCTGCGGCCAGAAGCTCGTGAACAACAAGCGGATCTCCGTGATCGCGACGGGCGCCGTCGCGACGGGAGCGCAGTCGCTCCATGCCACGATCGGTGGGCGCAAGCCGGTCATCACGGGCGTCGCCGTCACCCCGGTGGACGGGGCGTCGAAGACCGCGGTCGTGCTGTTCGGTGACGGCCCGCACATCCTGCTGCCGTTCGGCAACTACGCGAAGAACGTCCTCAAGGCGAAGACCGCTGCGGTCATCTACCCGAACGCGCCGGGCATCGCAGAGTCCGGCCAGGTGATCGCGGCAGGGCTCAAGGCGGCCGGCATCGACACGAAGCAGGTCGGCTACACGCAGGGCCAGTCCGACCTGACCGCGCCGTTGACGGCGGTCGGGGCGACCACGGCGGACTTCATCGCCCCGTACGGCTCGGCGGCCGACTGCGCGAACCAGGCGAAGTCGCTCACGCAGCTCGGCATCACCGACTCGCGCAAGATCATGACGGCGCCGCTCTGCCTCAACTCGACCGTGATCGACGCGCTCGGCGACTGGTCGAAGTGGACGTACGCGATCGCCTCGTCGCTCTACGGCGACAAGACGGACAAGGGCATGCCCGCCTACGAGGCCGTGATCAAGCGATACAAGGCGCAGAAGAACGCGCCGGATCCCTGGCACATCGTCGCGTTCTCGGAACTCCTCACCACCGTCCGGTTCCTGAACGAGGCCGGGGCGAAGAACGTGAGCAACATCACGCCGGCACGGGTTCTCGCCCGGGCGAAGGCGTTCAAGGGGCCGCTCGCGCTCGGCGCGCCGAAGCTCCAGTGCGGCAAGTACAAGGACGCACCCGCGATCTGCAACGACATGTTCCAGGCCTTCACGTACGAGGGCAAGGTCGTGTTCAAGCGGGCATCCGGCTGGATCGGGCCGCTCAAGTAGTGCCCACCACCCCGAGGGGGCCGGTCGTCCGGCCGGCCCCCTCGCACCCCGCCTCCCGCGAACGCACGTGAACGAGATCCTCCTCTTCCTGCTGCTGGGCCTCGGGACCGGGGCGACGATCGCCGCGATCGCGGTCGGGATCGTCGTGACCTACCGCGGCTCGGGCTTCATCAACCTCGCGGCGGGCGCCATCGCCATGCTCGCGGGCTTCTCGTTCTGGGCGCTGCGAACGGGGGAGCTCGGCTTCACGCTCTCGACGCCGCTCGCGGTCGCGCTCTCCTACGTGTTCGTGCTCGCCGCGAGCGTCGCCATCGAGCTCGCCGTCTTCCGTCCGCTCCGCACCGCGGCGCCGCTCGCGAAGCTCGTCGCGTCGCTCGGCGTCCTGCTCACGCTGCAGGCGGTGATGCTCCTCGCATTCGGAACCTCGCAGCATCCGCAGCCGACGATCATTCCCGTGCGCGTGATCCGCATGCTGGGGTCGGCCGTGCCGCTGTCGGCCTTCGTGCTCAGCGGGATAGTGGTCGCGACGACGGTCCTGCTGTGGGCCCTCTACCGCTGGACGCGCTTCGGGCTCGCGACCCGCGCGGCGTCCGAGAACGACGTGGCCGCCCGCCTCGCGGGCCTGTCGCCCGACGAGCTGTCGCTCGTGAACACGCTGCTCGCGAGCGTTGTGCTCGCGACGCTCGGCATCCTCGCCGGGTCGGTCGCCGCGCTCGACACGACCACGCTGCCCTTCCTCGTCGTCCCCGCGCTCGCCGCCGCCCTGTTCGCGAGGCTGACGTCGTTCACGATCGCGTGCGCATGCGGCCTCGCCATCGGGATGGCGGAGTCCCTGATCGAGTACGCGTCGACGAAGTCCTGGTTCCCGACCAGCCAGAGTGTCGCCTGGCCCGGCGTCAAGGAGCTCCTCGTGTTCGTCCTGATCGTCGCGGCCATGTTCCTGCGCGGCGCGTCGCTGCCGACGCGCGGCGAGCTCGTCGAGCAGCGCCTTCCCGACGTGCCCCGCCCGAAGCACGCGATCACGCTCGCGATTCCCTCGACGCTCCTGTGCGCCATCGCGCTCGTCGTGCTCCCGTTCGACTTCCGCCAGGCGCTGACGAACTCGCTGATCGGGATCGTGATGGCCCTCTCGCTCGTCGTGATCACCGGCTTCGTCGGACAGATCTCGGTCGTCCAGCTCGCGCTCGCGGGTGTCGCCGGCTTCACGGTGTCGCACCTCGCCGTCGACCACGGCATCGGCTTCCCGCTCGCGCCGCTCCTGGGAATCGCGGCTGCCGTCCTCCTCGGCCTCGTGACCGCCGTCTCGGCCCTCCGCGTCCGCGGCGTCGCCCTCGCCGTCGTCACCCTCGCGGCCGCGGTCGCGGTCTACAACTTCGGGTTCATCAATCCGACCTGGGGTGGGGGCGCGACCGGCTCTCCGGTGCCCGACCCGGGCATCTTCGGGATCAACCTCGGGCCGAACGCGTCGTTCCGCGGCCTCGACGGGAACCTGCCGAGCCCGGTGTTCGGCTGGGTCGCGCTCGCGGCGACGGTCGTGCTCTGCCTCCTGGTCATCGTCCTCCGCCGCGGCACGCTCGGCCGCCGCATGCTCGCCGTCCGCTCGAACGAGCGGGCGGCCGCGGCCGCCGCCATCGACGTCCGCAACGTCAAGTTGATCGCGTTCGGGATCAGCGCGCTGATCGCCGGCGTCGCGGGCACGCTCTACGCGTACAACTTCGGGTCGGTCAGCGCTGACCGTTTCAGCGTGCCGCTGGCACTGAGCCTGATCGCGTTCGCCTACGCGGGCGGGATCACGCTCGTCTCGGGGGCGGTCTTCGCGGGGCTGATCGCCGCGCAGGGCATCGTTCCCTACGCGATGGACACGTGGTTCGGCCTCTCGGGGACCTGGTTCCTGCTCTTCGGCGGGGTCGTGCTCATCGTCACGCTGATCCAGAATCCCGAGGGCGTCGCCGGGTCGTTCTACCGGACGGCCCAGGCGCGCGCGGCACGGCGCGGCGGCGGGGCCGCGGCGTCGTGAGCGCCGTCCTGCAGGCCGTCGGCCTCTCCGTCCGCTTCGGCGGCGTGCGCGCCGTCGAGAACGTCGACGTCACGGTCGAGGAAGGGCAGCTGGTCGGGTTGATCGGGCCGAACGGCGCGGGCAAGACGACGTTCGTCGACGCCATCACGGGCTTCGTCCGCTCCACGGGCCGCATCGAGCTCGACGGGCGCGATCTCGCGGGGATGGCCCCACACGCCCGCGCGCGGCGCGGCCTCGCTCGCACCTGGCAGAGCACCGAGCTCTTCGACGACCTCACCGTGCGCGAGAACCTCACCGTTGCGGCCGAGCGCCCGTCCTTCCTGGCGCTGGCGGCCGAGCTGGTCGGAAGGCGGGCGGCAGACAGCGCTGCGGCCGACGATGCCCTCGAGGTGCTCGGGCTCGGGTCGATCGCCGAGGCGGTGCCCGACGAGCTGACCCAGGGACAGCGGAAGCTCGTCGGCGTCGCGCGCGCGATCGCAATGCGCCCACGTCTCCTGTGCCTCGACGAGCCGGCGGCCGGGCTCGACACGAACGAGAGCGAGAGCCTCGGTCAGCGGCTTCGCGGGATCGCGGACGCCGGGACGACCACGCTCCTGATCGATCACGACATGGGCTTGGTCATGAGCATCTGCGACCGTATCGTCGTGCTCGAGTTCGGAGAGGTGATCGCGGCAGGGCCGCCCGACGACGTGCGTCGCGACCCGCGCGTGGTGGCGGCCTACCTGGGCAAGTCGGATGCCGGCGCGGAGGCCGCCAAGCCGGCGAGCGGAGACCCTGGCTCGGTGGGGCGGGGAACGACGTGAGCGCGCCGGTGCTCGAGATCGACGGCGTGACGGCGGGCTACGACCACGCCGCGGTCGTCCGCGACCTCGACCTCGAGGTCGTGGACGGCGCGATCGTCGCGCTCCTCGGGGCGAACGGGGCCGGCAAGACGACGACGCTCCGCGCCGTGTCCGGGCTCGTGCGTCCGATGCAGGGAGCGATTCGCTTCCAGGGTCAGGACCTGGCGCGCGTGCAGCCGAGCGCGCGGGCGAAGCTCGGCATCGCCCACGTACCGGAGAACCGCGGCCTGTTCTTCGGCCTCACGGTCGCCGAGCACTTCCGGCTCGGCTACCGGGGCGAGAGGCTCGACTCGGCGGTCGCCTACCGGTACTTCCCTGCGCTCGAGCCGCTGCGCGACCGGCGCTGCGGTCTGCTGTCGGGCGGCGAGCAGCAGATGCTGGCCGTGGGACGGGCTCTCGCCCGACACCCGAAGCTCCTCCTCCTGGACGAGCTCAGCCTCGGCCTCGCGCCGGTCATCGTCGAGAGCCTGCTGCCGGTCGTGCGCCGGTACGCGGAGGAGAGCGGCTGCGGCGTCGTGCTGGTGGAGCAGCACATCGAGCTCGCCCTGACGATCGCGGATCGCGGCTGTGTGCTCTCGCACGGAGAGATCGTGCTCCGCGGCGAGGCGGAGCAGCTCCGCGCGAACCACGAGCTCCTGATCTCGAGCTACTTCGGCGAGCACGCCGACCTCTTCACGGAGCAGTCGAGTTGAACCGGCCGGCTGCGCCCGAGACGAGCTACGAGAAGCTGCGCGCGGCGATCGTCCGCGGCGAGATCGCGCCGAACTCCCGCCTCGTCGAGTCCGACGTCGTCACGTCGTTCGACATGACCAGGGCCGCGGTACGCAACGCGCTGATCCGGCTCGAGCAGGAGGGGCTGGTCGTGCGCGAGCCGCACCGAGGCGCGCGGGTGCGTCAGGTGACCGACCGCGAGGCGATCGAGATCCTCCAGGCGCGCGCCGTGCTCGAGGGGCTCGCGGTACGTCTCACCGCCGAACGGATCGACGAGGCCGGCGAGGAGCGGCTGCGGGAGTCGCTGGCGCTGCACCGAGCGCTGCTCGAGTCGGGCGATCTGCTCGGCGCCTCGGACGCGAACGCCGACCTCCACGCGACGCTGCTCGAGCTATCCGGGCACAGCACCGCCCAGCGTCTCATCCACGGGCTCAACTCGCAGACCGTGCGGTACCAGTACCGGACGATCCTGATCGCGGGTCGGCCGGCGGCGTCCCAGGCCGAGCATGCGGCGATCGTCGAGGCGGTCATCGCCCACGAGCCGGAGAAGGCGGAGGCCGCAATGCGCCGGCACCTGTTCAACGTCGCCGATGCGCTCCAGCGGGGAGCGCTGACGCGCATCGACAGCGTGAGCCGCGGCGTGATCGAGGCCGGCGGTGGCTAGACACCCAAGGGAAGGAGCACCATGAGCCAGCGAAGCCTCGAAGACCTGCTGCGATCGTCCGGGAACACGGTCGAGCTGCTCCGCAACTCGCAGGCGGGCCCGAACGTCTACCCCGGCGTGCCGTCGGAGTACACGAACTGGCGCGACGAGCAGCAGGCATGGCAGCAGACGTGCGTGCTCTACAACCAGTCGTACCACATGGCCGATCTGGCGGTCCGGGGCCCGGACGCGCAGGCGTTGCTCTCCCACCTCGCCGTGAACAGCTTCGAGGGCTTCGGCGTCGACCGCGCCAAGCACTTCGTGCCGTGCACGCCCGACGGCTACGTGATCGGCGACGTGATCCTGTTCCACCTCACGGAGAACACGTTCAACCTCGTCGGCCGTGCGCCCGCGCTCAACTGGATCACCTACCACGCGGAGACCGGCGGCTACGACGTCGAGGTGGAGCTCGACCAGCGCTGGGCGCTCCGCACGGACGGCCGCCGCCGCTCGTACCGCTTCCAGGTGCAGGGTCCGAACGCCATGCAAGTGATCGAGAAGCTGCTCGGCGCCTCACCGCCGGACCTCAAGTTCTTCCACATGCGGGACGTGACGATCGCCGGCAAGCCCGTCCGCGCGCTGCGACACGGCATGGCCGGCCAGCCGGGGTGGGAGCTCTTCGGGCCGTGGGACGATGAGGCACGGGTGCGCGAGGCGATCGTCGAGGCCGGCCACGAGTTCGGCCTGCGCCAGGTCGGCGGCCGCGCCTACTCGTCCAACACGCTCGAGTCGGGCTGGATCCCCTCGCCGCTGCCCGCCGTGTACACAGGCGATGCGTTGACCGCCTACCGCGAGTGGCTGCCTGCGACCGGCTACGAGGGGTCCGCCTCGGTCGGCGGCAGCTTCGTCTCCGATTCGATCGAGGACTACTACTTCACGCCCTGGGACCTCGGCTACGGGAGCTACGTCAAGTTCGACCACGACTTCATCGGGCGCGAGGCGCTGGAGCGGATGGCCGAGGGCGGGCACCGCCACAAGGTCACGCTCGCGCTCGACGACGAGGACGTCATCCGCACCGTCGGCACGATGCTCCAGAAGGCGGACCGGGCCAAGTTCGTCGACTGGCCCTCCGCCGTGTACTCGATGCACCCGTACGACCGGGTGACGGTCGACGGCGAGACCGTCGGCGTCTCGACCTGGGTCGGCTACAGCGCCAACGAGGGCAAGGTGCTGACGCTCGCCGTCCTCGACGAGGAGCACGCCGAGCCCGGGACCGAGGTCACCTTCGTCTGGGGCGAGGAGGACGGCGGCACCCGCAAGCCGACCGTCGAGCCGCACGTCCAGGTGGAGATCCGGGGCATCGTCAGCCCCGTGCCGTACGTCGAGACCGTGCGCAGCACGTACCGGCCGGACAGCTGGCGGACGGCAGGCGTGTGAGGCAACCGAGTGGGGCGAGGCTGAAGCCACGCCCCGGTCCCCGGTGTGCCGGCCCGGGCGTGGCTTCGGCCTCGCCCGTCTTGCTGCAGTAGGGTGGCCATCGTGCCGCCGACCGTGCGTGACGCCGCCTTCGACGTCCTCCGGGGGCACGGCCTCACCACGCTCTTCGCCAATCCGGGCTCGACCGAGATCGAGCTGCTTGCCGACCTCCCCGGCGACCTGCGGTTCGTGCTCGGGCTCCACGAGAGCTCGGTCGTCGGGATGGCCACGGGGTTCGCGCTGGGCCGCCGTGAGCCTGCGCTCGCGATCCTCCACACGACTCCCGGCCTCGGCAACGCGGTCAGCGCGATCGCCACGGCGCGGGTCAACCGCGTGCCGCTCGTGATCCTCGTCGGGCAGCAGGACAGGCGCCACATCGCTTCGGAGCCGTTCCTCACGGGGCGGTTGCAGGGGCTCGCAGGCGACTACCCGGTCTGGGTCGACCAGCCGCTGCAGGCGCAGAGCGTCCCGGCGTCGATCGCGCGGGCCTACCACGAGGCCGTCACGGGGCGCGGCCCCGCGCTCGTCATCGTGCCGATGGACGACTGGGCCGCAGAGGCGACGCCCGCCGAGGAGCAGGCCGCGCCGCGGCAGGTGGTGCGCGCCCGGGCAGTCGATCCGTCCGTCGTCACACAGCTCGCGGAGCTCGTCGACGGCGCGGCGCGTCCGACGCTCGTCGCTGGTGCGGGGATCGACGACGCGGACGCGTGGGCGGCCGTGGTCGCACTCGCGGAGAGGCTGTCGTGCCCCGTGTGGCAGGAGTCGTTCAGCGGACGCGCGGGGTTCCCGCAAGATCACCGGCTGTTCGCGGGGCATCTCGGGGCCGACCGGCCGCGCCTCCGCGAGGCGCTCGCGCCGCACGACCTCGTGGTCGCCGTCGGCGCGCCGGCGTTCCGGCAGTACGCCTTCTCGCCGGGCCCGTTCGTCGAGCCCGGGACGACGGTCGTCGTGGTCAGCCAGGATCCCGCGGAGGTGCACCGCAGCACGGCTGACCTTGCGGTGCTCGCCTCGCCCGAGGCGGTCTGCTCGGCGCTCGCAGGCGTCGTGTCCGCGCGGGAGGCCGGCCCGGAGCCGTTCGTCCGCCCAGAGCCGCCGGAGTCGTCGGCGCCCGGCGAGCCGCTGCGCGCCGGGCACGTCTTCACCGCGGTCGCCGAGCGGCTGGCGGACGACGCGATCGTCTTCGAGGAGTCGCCTTCCAACCGTCCGGAGCTGCTCGCGCGTGTGCCGGCACGACAGCCGCTCGGCATGCTCAGTCCCGCCATGGGGGGCCTCGGCTTTGCGCTTCCGGCCGCGACCGGGATCCGCATGGCGTGCCCAGACCGGCCCGTCGTCGCCTTTGTGGGGGACGGCTCGTCGCTCTACTCGATCCAATCGCTCTGGAGCGCGGCGCACTACGGCGCCGGGGCGCTCTTCGTGATCCTCTCGAACGGCGGGTACGCCGTGATGGACCGCCTTTCCGAGCAGCACGGCGGCACAGCTCCGTGGCCCAGCTTCGGCGTGGACGTCGCCGGACTCGCGCGCGCGTTCGGGTGCCCGGCGCGCACGGTGCGCGAGCACGGCGAGTTGATCGCGACCCTCGACGAGGTCGTGCCGGCGCTCGCCGGGCGGGGCGAGCCGCTCCTGCTGGAGGTCGTGATCCAGCCGGACGAGACGTTCGCGCCGTGAGCCTCGAGGACAAGGAGACGCGATGAAGGCTGCGCTGATGCGGGAGTACCACCGGCCGCTCGAGCTCGTCGATCGCCCGGTGCCCGAGCCGGCGCGGCACACGGACGTCCTCGTCCGTGTCGGCGCCGCCGGGGTCTGCGCGACCGACCTCCACGCGATCGACGGCCTGATGGAGCCGGCCGGGGTGACGCTGCCGCTCGTCCTGGGACACGAGAACGCGGGCTGGATCGAGGCAGTCGGCGACGGCGTCACGACCGTCCAGCCCGGCGACGCGGTGCTCGTCTACCCGCCGTACAGCTGCGGTCTCTGCGTCCCGTGCCGGCGTGGCAACGACATGCACTGCATACGCCACGACTTCACCGGCCTGACGGTCGACGGGGGCTTTGCCGAGTTCGTGCTCGTCTCGGAGCGCTCGCTGATCCCCCTTCCTGCGGGCGTCGAGCCCGTCGACGTCGCTCCGCACGCGGACGCGGGTATCACCGCCTACCACGCGGTGCGGCGGCTCTCGCACCTTGCCGGACCCGGCTCGACCGCGGTCATCGTCGGGGTCGGCGGCGTCGGTCACATCGCGCTCCAGTTGATGCGGGAGCTCGGGTCGGCCAGCGTCATCGCGATCGACACCGACGAGCGTCGCCGGCGGCTCGCCGGCGAGCTCGGCGCCGACGAGGTGATCGACGGCGCGGCTCCGGTCGACACCGTCCGCGAGCTGACCGGAGGGCACGGGGCAGACCTCGTCCTCGACTTCGTCGGCACGGACGAGACCCATGCCGCTGCCGCCGCGATGCTCGCGCGCGGCGGAACGTCGTCCGTGATCGGCTACGGCGGCACGGTCTCGATCCCCTCGGTCGCGCTCGTCGCGAGCGAGCAGGCCGTGGTCGGGAACCTCGTCGGCACATGGATCGACCTCTGGGAGCTGCTCCAGCTCCACGCCGCCGGACGGATCGTCCTGAAGACCGAGGTGCATCGCCTCGACCAGGTCAACGACGTGCTCGACAAGCTCCGCGAGGGGGACGTAACCGGCCGGGCGGTGCTCGTCCCGGGCTAGGCGGCGGGCACGGGCGGTTCGGGGACGCCGAGCTCCCTCTGCAGGGCCACTGCGAACGACGTGACGCGCAGGTCGGCGCCCGCAGGCCCGATCAACGAGACGCCGACGGGGAGGCCGCTCCGACCGACGCCGGACGGCAGCGCGGCAGCCGGGAAGCCGGTCCAGTCCCAGAGGTGCGTGAGCGAGATGAGCGCGTAGTCCGTGCCCCAGTGGTCGTACCCGTCGCCGCGCGGCGGGGCGACGACGGGAATCGTCGGCTCGACGATCGCGTCGACCCGGTGCTCCGTGAGCCACGCCGCCCACGCGCCGGTCAGCCGGCGCCGACGCTCCTGTGCCGCGACGTACGCCTCGCCCGTGACGGCGCGCCGCTCGCCCTCCTCGAGCCACTCGCGGATCGAGTCGCGGTAGCGGTCGCGCTGCGCGTCGAAGCGGCGGTGGTACGTGAGGAGGTCCGTGGTCAGCACGTCGAGGAAGTCGTCCCCGACCGGGCCGTGCTCCTCCGGCGCCCGCGCCTCGACGAGCACCGCGCCGAGACGGCGGCAGGCGTCGAGCGCCGCGTCGAAGCCAGCCGCGACGTCGGCATCGAGCTCGACCTCCGCGATGCGGGGCGAGACCGCGAGCCGCACTCCGTCCAACGTCGTCGTCGCGGAGCCCGCGGGGGAGAGGGGGGCGTGGAGGGCACTCTCGGCGCGCAGCCGGTCCGGCCCGGCCATCGCCTCGAGCAGGAGACCGCAGTCGGCGATCGACCGGGCCATGGGGCCGGCGTGGTCGAGGCTCCACGAGAGCGGCACGACGCCCGCCAGCGACACGAGGCCGCGGGTCGGCTTGATCGCCGAGGTTCCGCAGCACGCCGAGGGGATCCGCAGCGACCCCGCGGTGTCGGTTCCGGTCGCCGCGGGCGTCATCCGCGCGGCGAGAGCGGCGGCGGAGCCGCCGCTCGAGCCGCCGGGCGAGCGACTCAGGTCCCACGGGCTGCCGACCTGGTCGGTCGTCCCGCCGACCGCGAACTCGTGCGTGTGCAGGTGGCCGAGCAGCACCATGCCCGCGGCGGACAGCCGGGCCCACGCGTCGCAGTCCTGCTTCGGCACCTCCTCGAAGAACCCGCTCGACGCCGTAACGGGCTTTTCCGCGACGCCGTAGAGGTCCTTGAGCCCGATCGGCACGCCCGTCAGCGGCGGGGCCGGCCCGTCCCGTCGCACTGCGGCCTCGCTCAGGCGCTCGTCCGCGCGCGAGGCGGCCTCCAGCGCGTCCTCCTCGTAGACGCGCACCCAGGCGTTGATCGAGTCGGGGTCGCCCTGATGGCTGTGTGTGCCGTCGACCTTGCGGATCCGCTCGAGCAGCGCCCCGGTCACCTCCCCGGCGGAGAGCTCCCGGCGCTGCAGGCGGCTCGCCAGCTCCGTGACGCCCAACTCGGCGACGTCCGTCATGACGGCGCGAGGAAGCGTGGCGGGTCGAACGCCTCGGGCTGGAGGATGACGACGTGCTCGTGCGGGTGCGTGCGCCCCAGCTTCGCCGCGGCGACGAGCCCGCGGACGGTCTGCACCACGGACGAGGGCTCGGGAAAGCCCGCCACGCTATGTGACCGTCTCGAGCGCGTCGCCGCCGGAGTCGACCTCGCGCAGCAGATAGGCGGACTGCAGCAGCTCGGGCTCGTCCTTGAGCCGCTGCGCCGTCCCGTGGTAGTGGATCCGCCCGCGCTCGAGGACGTAGGCGGTCTCCGCCAGCCCGAGGGCGACGTTGGCGAACTGCTCGATGAGGAGGACCCCGACGCCGCTCGCGGCGACGGACTGGATGACCGGCACGAGTCGTTGGACCACCACCGGGGCCAGGCCGAGCGAGAGCTCGTCGACGAGCACGAACCGCGGCTGCGAGACGAGCGCCTGGGCGAGCACGACCATCTGCTGCTCGCCGCCGGAGAGCAGCCGCGCGGTGTGGTTCCAGCGCTTCTCGAGCTCGGGGAACAGCTCGAGCGCGTGGGCCACGCCCGCTTTCGCCTGCGCGCCGCCGAGTGCGTACGTGGCGACGCGGAGGTTGTCGGCGACGGTCAGGGCCGGCAGTAGCCGGCGGCCCTCCGGGACGACTGCGACGCCCGCCGCGCGCACCTGTTCGGGCCGCAGGCGAGTGAGATCGCGGTCGCCCACGAGCACGCGGCCGCCGCTCTTGCGAAGCAGCCCGCCGACGGCGAGGACGAGCGACGACTTGCCGGCGCCGTTCGCGCCGAGCAGCGCCGTCACCTGGCCGGGCGGGATCTCGAGGGAGACGCCTGCCACGACGGGGCGACCGCCGCGCTCGACCGACAGGCCGTCGAGGCGGAGAACCGTCGCGGTCGCAACGGTGTCGGCGCCGCTCACTCGATCTCCTCGGTACCGAGATAGGCGCGGATCACGTTCTCGTCGCGCAGCACCTGAGCGGTTGGGCCCGAGGCGATCAGCTTGCCGAAGTCGAGCACGGCCGTCGTCTCACAGCACGCCTGCACGAGGCTCATGTCGTGGTCGACGAGGACTACGAGCGCACCGAACTGCTCCGGGATCCTCCGGATCAGCGCGCTCATATGGTCGGTCTCCGTCTGCGGGAGCCCGGCGGCCGGCTCGTCGAGCAGCACGACGCGCGGCTTGCCGACGACGGCGCGAGCTACCTCCACGAGCCTGCGCGCGCCAGCGCCGAGCTCGCCGACTCTCGTCCGCGGCTGCACGTCGAGCCCGACGAAATGGATCGCGTCGAGGACGTCGGCCCGGCGGGTCGCGCGCTTCGCCGACGAGTGCTCGTGGATCATCGCGACGTTGTCGAAGACCGAGAGCTTCTCGATCGCCTGCTCGGTCTGGAACGTTCGCCGGAGGCCCCAGCGCGCCCGGCGGAAGTCCGCCATCGCGAGCAGGTCCTCGCCGAAGCACCGGATCGAGCCCTGGGCCGGCCGGACGAAGCCCGAGAGGACGTTGAAGAAGGTCGTCTTGCCGGCGCCGTTCGGCCCGATCAGCCCGCACGTTCCTCCCGGGAAGGCGACCGTGACGTCGTCGAGCGGCGTCACGCCGGCGAAGCGCACCGTCAGCCCCGAGACCTCGATCACGGCGCCTTCTTCTCCGCGTCGGCCTGCTCGCGCACCCGGGAGACGACGAGCCGCCAGAGCCGCGCGAGGTCCTTCGGCAGCTGGTCGGCGAGCCCACCCGGCGCGGTGAGGAGCACCTGGAGCAGACCCACGCCGAAGATGACGAGGACGATGTTCGGGTCGATCCCCCACTGCGCCTGGAAGAGGAACGGGATCCCCTGCTGGAAGACCCCGGCGACGACGGCGCCCCAGAGGCTGTAGATGCCGCCGATCAGGGCTGTGGCCGCCAGCGTCAGCGAGTCCTGCGTCTGGAAGGTGATCGCCCGGGGGACGCCCACCTGCGCCGCGAGCAGGCAGCCCGCCACGCCGGTCACGAACGAGGCGAGCGCGAACGCCCACAGCTTGAAGAGCGTGATGTTGACGCCGGCGGCGAGCGCCGCGGGCTCGCTCTCGCGGATCGCGGCCCAC